>NZ_JBSFYR010000109.1:0-21475 GCF_053599875.1 Streptomyces sp. NPDC005151
GGTGGAACGGTCACCCACTCGACCGAACACGGACAAGTCACCTTGCACGCCTCGATTTCACCCTCACTGGCTGATCGAATTAACCACCAGGATCAGCAGTGTCGCGTCCGGCAGCGGTACGGCGGTCGTGGTCGCGACCGGTGGGAACACCCGGTTCGCCGCGGCGTACGAAAATTCCGCGCGCCGTCGCGGATCGAGCGTCTTCGACCGTTCGGTTCAGGGGATCTCCTGGACGTTGGTCCGGTTCATGCTGCTCACTCCCCCGCTGGTGCTGATGGCCAACGCAGCGCTGCGCGGGCGCGGTCTGGAGACACTGCCTTTCGCCGTGGCGGTGGCGGTCGGTCTGACCCCGGAGATGCTGCCGGTCATCGTCACGACGGCGCTGGCCAGGGGCGCTTCGCTGCTCGCCCGCACCAGCGGGGTGATCGTCAAGCGGCTGCCCGCGCTGCACGATCTCGGTGCGATGGATGTGTTGTGCCTGGACAAGACGGGGACGCTGACCCAGGACCGGCTCGTCGTCGACCGGTCGGTGGAAGGCGCGGGCCTGCCCGACGAGCAGGTGCTCCACTGGGCGGCGGTCAACGCCCTGTGGACGCTGCAGCTCGCCGATCTGCCGACCCCCGACGCGCTCGACGAGGCCGTGCTGGACGCTGCGGCGGAGCGCAGTGGACCGGACCCGCTGTCGGCGTACGACGGTGTGGCAGCCCTGCCGTTCGATCCATTGGAGATACTGATGCCCCTGCCGCACGTCCGTGTCCCTGATCGCGCTCGGTCAGCCGTACGAGAGGTCCTTGCACAGGTCTTCGTCGGCCGACCGCGCCCCGTCGCCGACGGTGGAAGGAGCTGCGCTCGGTGTCGGCGTGGCCTCGGCAGGGGGCGACGGATTCTCTGCGTACGAGGTCCCGAGGATCACTTGGATGCCCGCGGTGCCGGACGCCATGGTCCGTGCCCCGGCGAAGAGGCGCGCGGTGGTCTCCGCTTCGGCCTCCAGACCCGGCCCGTACTGGATGACGGTCGACATGCGGTCCTGGTTGCTCGCGGTGGCTGTACCGGTGACGGTGAAGCCGTGGGCGCGCAGGAGTTCGGCGGCGCGGGCCGCAAGGCCGTCGACCGTGGTGCCGTTGTAGACGGCGAGGCTGATGCCCGTACCGGAGACGTGGGCGGGGGCGGCGGGCGACGGTGACGCGTCGTCCGGCCTCTTGGCGCTGCGGCCGCCCTTGCCCTGACCGCTGGCGTCCTGGCCGTCGATTGTCCGGTCGGCCTTGAGCGCCGCCCAGAGAGCGTGGGCCTCCGGTTCGACGATCGCGACGCGGGCGCCCTCGTAACGCCACGGGACGGTGACGAACCGGGTGTTGCGCAGATCGATGTTCTTCATCGACATGGCGAACTTCAGCAGCCGGTCGGCCGATCCGAGTCCGGGGTCCACGGTCATCGAGTCGGTCGCCGCGTCGGCGAGCGGCAGCAGGGTGGTCGGGTTCAGTCCCTGGGACTTGACCTTCTTGATGAGAGAGCCGATGAAAGCCTGCTGCCTCTTGATCCGTCCGATGTCGGAGCCGTCGCCGATGCCGTGCCGGATCCGCACGTAGTCGAGTGCCCGCTGCCCGGAGACGGTCTGCGGCCCTTTGGCGAAGACCAGTGCGCCACGCGTGGGCCGGTTCGGGCTGAGGTCCTGCTGGTAGATGTCCTGCGGCAGACAGACCGGGACTCCGCCGACGGCGGAGGTCAGTGCGGAGAAGCCGGAGAAGTCCACGACGACGGTGTGGTCGACGCGCAGGCCGGTGAGGTGTTCCACAGTGTTCTGGGTGCAGGCCGGGTTTCCCTCGGCAGTCTCACCCACCGAGAACGCCCCGTTGAACATGACGTGGTGCTGCGGTGCGGTCCACTCGCCGCTGGGTGTCCTGCACGCCGGGATGTCGACCATGGAGTCACGGGGGATGGACACGGCGACGGCGTGCCGGTGGTCGGCGTACACATGGAGCAGGAACACGGTGTCGGAGCGCCCCACGGTGCCCTTGCCGCCGCCCAGCTTCCTGTTGACGCCGGAGCGTGTGTCCGATCCGATGACGAGGACGTTCTGCCCGTTCGACGAGGCGGGTGGCCGGTCGCCCGAGATCCCGTCAGCGCCGAAGGTGTCGATCTGGCCGGTCAGTTTGAGGTAGCCCCAGCCGACCCCCGCGACCAGCAGGACGAGGAACGACAGTCCCGTCATGGCGGTGCGCCGGAGCCTGCTGCCCCGTCCCCCGCCCGCCGCCACCTTGCGACTGCCTGTCATTGGTCACCTCGTCCGTTTCGGTTCCGACTTCCATGGAGGAAGACGTCCGACCCCGCCCCACGGTTGTACAATTGCGCAACTTAGCAAGTATCGCTGCGCGAAGGGATCACCAGACCTACCCACAGCCGACCGGATCCACCAATTCCGGAAGTCCGAGAAGAAGGACGGAACCCAGATGCTGCGCAACGGCCTTGAGCCCTGGCACCTGTTGATTGTCGCGGTTGTTCTGATCGCGCTGGTCGGATCGAAGAAACTGCCGGACACCGCCCGCGCCCTGGGCCAATCCCTGCGGATCCTGAAGAGTGAGGCGAAGGCGATGAAGGAGACCGACCCGCAGCGAGCCGGGGGGCACGGTACACGCCCGCCATTTCATGGCTTGCGCAATCAGGGAACCTTGGGCAAAGAACCACCGTTGACGCGGTAACGGCGGAAGAAGCGCTGATCGATGGATCACTGGACCAACGGAGGAAGTTCGTGACTCCTCCACCCCGTGAACGGGGTGGCTTCTCGCTAAGCGGGTTGAGCTTCGCGACACGGACCAGCCCGGCCCGTAGAACGTTCAGAGCGCCCACCGTGTCAGCGTGCGCGCTGTGGCCGCACGCCTGGCAGTGGAACTCCTCCTGTGTGGGCCGGTTCTCCTTGGCTGTGTACCCGCACTCGGGACACTCGCGGGAGGTGTTGCGGGGGTCCACGGCCATCACTTCCCGTCCGGCGCTTTCAGCCTTGGCATTCAGGATCGCGAGGAACACCCCCCATCCGGCATCAGCGATCGAGCGGTTCAACCCGGCCTTCGCGCTCGCCCCGTTGGGCAGGAAGCGGCCCGGCTTGTCGGGGTCGGGCTTGGGGGCGGGAGCCCTGCTCATGTTGCGGATCTTGAGGTCTTCATGCGCGATGAAGTCGTGTTCGCGGACCAGGTCGAGCGCGGTCTTGTGCGCGTGGTCGAGTCGTTGGCGCCGCACCTTGCGGTGCAGCCGGGCCACGGTCTCCACCGCTTTGCGGCGGCGTTTACCGCCGCGCTTGCACCGGCTGAGGGCCCGCTGTGCGGCTTCGAGCCGCGCCGCCGCCTTCCGGCCGTGGCGCGGGTTGGGCACGAACTCGCCGTCCGAATCGGCGAGGAAGCTGGCCAGGCCCATGTCGATGCCGACCGCACTGCCCGTCTTGGGCAGCGGCTCGGACTCGGCCTGCTCTGCGGTCAGAACCACGTACCAGCGCTTACCCTCACGCTTGACGGAGACAGTGTCGTCTTTCCGGTCTCCATCCATGAGGCGCAGAGCCGTGGGCAGAGCTTCGGCCAGGTCCGCAACGCGTTCATCCGCGTGGTGAACCGGGCGAACGGCGTGGAGCTGGCCCGTTACGACCTGAGCGAGGACGCCTCCACGGAGACGGCCATGGTCTTCGGCGAGTTGTACCGGCACGGTACGGAGTGGAAGTTCCGCGCGGTGGGACAAGGGTATGCGTCGGGGCTGGCCGGTATCGCGTCCGACTACGGCGTCAATGTCTGATCGCTCGAAGCCGCGCTCCTGAGCGGCGGTTTCAGAGTGCCCGTAGTCCGTTGATCACCTCGCGGAGGATCCTCTCGTCCGGCAGCTGCGCGGGTGGTACGGGGCGGCTGACCCGCACATGGCCGGCTTCGAGCAGATCTCCGAGGAGTACCCGGACGACGCCGACCGGGAGGTCGGCGTCGGCGGAGAGTTCCGCGACGGACTGTGTCTCGGAGCGGCACAGTGTGAGCAGCGCGCGGTGTTCGGGGCCCAGCTGGGAATCCTCGGAGCTGTCCGGTGCCTGGTCGGCGGCGGAGACGAGTGCGATCAGGTCGAAGTGCACTCCGCCCGGGCCCGGTTCGGTCCGCCCGCCCGTCATCGCGTACGGGCGGACCAAGGGCCCTGCTTCGGCGTCGTACCACTGGCTGCCCGGCAGTTCGGGCGGGTCCGGGAAGCTCTCGATGAATCCGGGGCCCTCGCTGGTCATGTCCACTGCTGTCTCCGCCCTCTCAGCCGGCGGGGGACGGGGGCACGGAGAACCGCGGCGGGGTACGCAGGTGCTCGCCGACCCGTTTGACGAGCCGGGCCATCTCGTAGGCGACCAGTCCGATATCGGCGAAGGCTGTGCTCAGTACGGCGAGGCAGGAACCGTCCCCGGCGGCTGCGACGAAGAGGAAGCCCTCGTCCATCTCGACCATCGTCTGGCGTACCTCCCCGGCCTGGAAATGCCGTCCGGCGCCCTTCGCGAGGCCGTGGAAGCCGGAGGCGACCGCGGCCAGGTGCTCGGCGTCCTCGCGGCTGAGGGCACTGGAGGCACCCACGGCCAAACCGTCACTGGAGAGCACCACGGCGTGCCGGGCTTCGCCGACCCGGGCCACCAGATCGTCCAGCAGCCAGTCGAGTTCGCCCGAGTGCCTGCGCTCCTCGGTCCGCTCGTTCGCGATCATGCGTGGTCTCCTTCGCTGCGGGGACGGAGTTCGGTGGTGGTTCGGTGGGGCGCCGCCGTGCCTGTGGCGGCGCCGCCGCCGCCGCGTACCCAGCCGTTGCGGTAGGCGGTCATGCGGTCCCTGGCCTGTTCCGGAGTGCGCTCGGCCGGTCCGTTCATGCCGTTCCCGTCGTCGATTCGGGTCGGCTCGGGCCGGGGCTCCGCCCGCAGTTGCGGAACGAGGCTGGCCTGCCGGACCCGGCGGGGAAGTGAGCTGTCGGCCTCCCCCTTGGTCTCGTGGGTTTCCCGGGCTTCCCTGCTCGCGGGGGCTTCCAGGCTCTGGCGGGTTTCCGCGTTCTCCCGGATCCCGCGGGTTCCGGGCTCGGCCCCGGCCTGCTCATCGCTCCGGTCCTCGACCGCTCTGCGGGAACGTGGGCGCAGCGCGGTGACTCCGGCGGTGGGACCCGTCCGCGACTCCAGCGCAGGCACCGGAACCGGGGCGGGGAACGCGGTCGCCGCCTGCGAGCGCACCGCACAGGGGCCCGGACCGGTTCCGAACGCCACACCGTCGCTTTCCTGCTGACGCTCGACCGATGCCTTCTCCGCTACGGCCTCTTCCCCACCCGCCGGGAGCGCGCCCTGCAGCAGTGCGGTCGGCAGCAGGACCACTGCCGTCGTTCCGCCGTACGGCGACGTGCGCAGCTTGACCTTGATGTGGTGCCGGACCGAGAGCCTGCTGACCACGAAGAGGCCGAGCCGGTCGCTGTCGAAAAGGTCGAGTGCCTCCGCCTGCTCGATGCGCCGGTTGGCCTCGCCGAGGAATTCGTTGCCCATGCCGAGCCCGCGGTCCTCGATCTCCAGGGCGTAGCCGTTGCCGACGGGTTCGCCGGTGATCCGGACCTTGGTGTGCGGTGGCGAGAACTGCGCCGCGTTCTCGACGAGTTCCGCGAGGAGGTGGGTGAGGTCGGCGACCGCCGTGCCCTTGACCGCGGCATCCGGCAGTTGTCGCACCTCCACCCGGGCGTAGTCCTCGATCTCGGAGACGGCCGCGCGTACGACATTCGTCAGGGGTACGGGCATCCGCCAGGCGCGCCCGGGGGCCGCACCGGACAGGATGATCAGACTCTCCGCGTGCCGCCGCATCCGGGTGGTGAGGTGATCGAGGCGGAACAGGTCGCTGAGTTCGCCGGGATCGTCCGCGCGGCGCTCCATGCTGTCGAGGAGGTTGAGCGGTGGACCAGCACCTGGCTGCGGCGGGCGAGGTTGACGAAGACCCCGGAGATGCCGTCGGCAAGTTCGGCGCGTTCGACGGCGGCGCTGAGGGCGGCCCGGTGCACGGTGCCGAGGGCCTCGCCGACCTGGCCGATCTCGTCGTGCGAGGCCGGGCCGGACGGTGCCTCGGCCTGGATGTCGAGCTCCTCGCCCGCCCTGAGCCGCTGCATCGCACGGGGCAGTTTGCGGCGGGCGATCTCCAGGGCGCTGTTGCGCAGGGTGACGAGTTCGACGACGAGCTCACGACCGATGCGCACAGAGATCACCAGTGAGGCCGCGACGGCGACGCAGCCGAAGAGGACGGCCGCTCCGGACGGGCTGAACAGTCCGCGGGTGAGCGGGTCGGCGCGGTCCGCAGCGAGTTCTGCGGCTCCGGTGCCGATGGTGCGCCATTGGCTCCGTACGCTCGCCGCGGCCGGATCCCAGTCGGCGGCGGGCACCGCCTGGGCGGCTTCCCGGCCGGGTCGCGCGGTGAGCACCGTGTCCTCGGCATCCTCGATCCGGTGGTAGGCGGACCGGGCGGTGACCTTCTGCCAGGCAGTGCGTTCGGTGGCCGGGAGATCGGCGCCCGCGGTCTCGGTGAGGTTCCTGCGGGTCTCCACCGCCCCGGTGAACTGGACCAGTTGGCGGCCGTCGAGGCGCTTGGTGAGGGCGGCCGTGGCGAGCAGTGCGTCCTCGCGGGCCAGCATCTCGTCGGCGCGGGCCAGTTCGAGGAGCACGCGGGCGTCGGACCCGAGCGCGTCGTCCTGGATGCCCGTGAGGGCGCCGGAGATGCCGAAGCCCGCGGTGACTGCCTGGGTGTACCGGTCGTACACGGCGCTTTCGTCGCGCTCCTGGCTCCCAGTGCCCCCGTCCGCGCGCAGTTCGTGCGTACGGTCGAGGAACCGGTCGAGCCGGTCGGCGACCCCGGCCGGGAGGCGGCCGGTATCGGCGATGGTGTGGTCCTTGTCCAGTCGCAGCGCGGCGAGCGCGGTATCGGTGCGTTTGGTCTGCTGTTCCAGTGCGGTGGCGTGGGCGCTGCTGGGCTCGGCGGTCTGGATCAGGGCGGCTCTGCGTTCGGCCTGGAGGGCGGTGACAGCGGTGGATATCGGCGCCCGCACTTCTTCGTCCGCGAGTTGCAGGTGCCGCAGCCGTGCCACGTCCTGGGCCGTGTTGACCGTGGCGAAGCCCCAGAGAGCCAGCAGCGAGACGACGGGCACCACCAGCAGCGAGATGATCTTCGCGCGTACGGTCCTGGGGCGCAGGGTCCGGCGTCCACGTGGCCCGGACGTCTGCTGCGTCAGCAGCAGACGTCCGTCGCGTTCGGCGCTCTCGTCGGCCGGCGGTCCCGCGTGCGCGCGGCGTCCGCGCGCCGCGGGCGCGGAACCGGGCCGGGCGGCGGTCGTCGTGCCGGGGTCCGGGGTCGTGCGGGGTGGGCGCATGGCCTCCTCGTTCCGGGTGTGGAGCTGGGCAGGGGCGAAAGGGGGACTGTGCTGTGGCGTCAGGGCGTCGCGGACGGAGAGACGTCGTGGCCGCGGGAGCCGCGCCGTGCGCGGGAATCACGTCCGCGCTGCGCGAGGCGCGTCGGGGCCGCGTCGGCCGCCGGTTCCGTGGTGCGCTCGGCGGAGACGTAGGCGGCGCGCTCCCGGGCCGTCGGCGACAGGGCGACGAACGCCGAGGTCAGGAAGAGGTATGAGCCGAGGCCGACGGCGAGGGGAAAAATGAACTGCATCGTCGTGGCCCCGGGAAGTTCGCTGCCGGAGAGGTTGACGCTGACGCCGACGGCCATCATTCCGGTGTAGTGCATGCTGCTGACCGCCGCGCCCATGACGAGCGAGGCCAGTGCGACCGCGCGCGATGACTTGATGTTGAGGGCTGCCCACAGAGCCGCCGTCGCGGCGACGACGGCAATAACCACAGAAAGGACGACCCGCAGGGGGTCGTAGTGGATCGTGCCGTGCAGCCGCAGCGCCGCCATGCCGAGGTAATGCATGATGGCCACGCCGAGGCCGGTGCCGAACCCTCCGACGGCCAGCGCCCGGGTCCGGTCGCGGCTGCAACCGACGGCGAAGACGCCGCAGCCGACCACCAGCATGGCGCCGAGCAGACTGAGCAAGGTCAGCGGCACGTTGTAGCGGATCTCGGTGCCGGTCACGCCGAAGCCGAGCATCGCGACAAAGTGCATCGTCCAGATGCCGGTGCCGAGGGCGGAGGCGGCCGTGAGCAGCCAGTTGCGGCGCGAACGGCCGCTCGTGTCCAGTGCGCGCACGGTGCAGCTCAGTCCGAGCGCCACGCCGATCGCTGCCATCGCGTACGACAGTGCAGGTGTCAGCCAGCCGAAGGTGGCGTGGTCCAGGTGTCCCATGGACCGGGGACGCTAGTCGCCATGGCGGCGCACGTTCGGGGCGCATTTCGAAAGCTGCCGGAATATGACAGAGAGATGATCCCGAACGATCGGGTCGTACTCAAACATGCACACCACTTCCGTCCGGTTCACTGCGTTTCACTCCGGTTGCCGGTGCGCGATCATGTCCCTATGGCCGATGACCACACACACGTCCAGGACTTCTTCACCGCCCGCGCCGCGGACTGGGACACCCGTTTCCCGGACGACGGTCCGGCCTACGCCGCCGCCGTCGAAGCCCTCGGGCTGCGCCCCGGCGACGCCGTCCTCGACGCGGGCTGCGGTACGGGACGTGCCCTGCCCGCCCTGCGGACCGCCGTCGGGCCGCACGGTACGGTCCTGGGCGCCGATCTCACACCGGCGATGCTGGACGCGGCGGTACAGGCCGGACGCGACCGCAATGGTCAGCTGCTCCTCGCCGACGTCGCCCGCCTGCCGCTGCGGGCGGGGGTGCTCGACGCGGTGTTCGGTGCCGGGCTGATCTCGCACCTGTCGCACCCCGGGCCGGACCTGACGGAGCTGGCCCGCGTCGTGCGTCCCGGAGGGCAGCTGGCGCTGTTCCACCCCATCGGCCGGGCCGCGCTGGCCGCACGCCACGGCCGGCAGATCACGGACGACGATCTGCGGGCCGCGCCCCACCTCCGGCGGCTGCTCGCACGTTCCGGCTGGCAACTGGTCTCGTACACCGATGAGGACACACGGTTCCTCGCACGCGCCGTGCGGAAGGGCTGACCTGGGCCCGGCTCACGTACGCACTCGCTCACTCGACCGGGGCGCCCGGCCTCCGCCGTGTCGAGGGTGCGCTCGAATTCCTCGAAGGTCTGCGGCACGTCCTTGATGCCCATGTGCGCGCCCAGAGTGCGGTAGTAGACGGCGAACGCCCGCAGTTCGTGATCGGAGAGGCGGCGCCAGCCGTAGCTGTCGATCCAGCGCTTCGGGACCACGACGAACGTACACAGCACATAGCGCATGTCGTCGTTGCTGATGTCTTAACTGCGGTGCATCTGGTTGATCCGGCGGATCGCCGTGCGCCCCGCGTCGCTGTCGAAGCCGTGCTCCACCACGGTGTCGAGGAGCAGCGCGGTGTCGTCGTACCGTTTCTGCGAACGATCCGTCAGCTCAGCCGTTTCGGCGAGGAGCCGGCCGATGCTGGGGGCCGCATACGTGCGGTACAGGGCCAGTTCGAGCGCACGGGTGATGTCCCAGGGGATTTCGTACGTCGCCGTGAGCCGGTAGATCTCCAGGAAATCCCGCTCCGGATCGAGCCGCCTGATCTCCTTCAGCCGGTCGAATCGCTTCACCGCGCTGCCCCCGTTCCTCGGTCGAAGGTCAAACTTTACGCGGAAGGGGAAGACCGTAAGTATGTACGACCGCACCACGCGTGCACGGCTCCCCGGAAGGCGGTCCCCCATGATCGACATGCTCAGCAGTCTGCGGAAGGCTGTGTCACCCGGCCGGAAGGGTGAGCGGCCCGCGCCGCCGCGCGAGGAACGGCAGCGCAAACAGCACAATCTGTTCGACGCGGCCGCCACCTATGTCTCGGCTTGCGTGGACGACGACCAGGAGCGGATGGACGAAGCGAGCGGCTGGGTGTCACCCGAGGCGCTCTCCTTCGGCGTGAACGAACTGGCCTGCCGGGCGGTCACCGCGCTGGCGCGTGAGACCGGCCAGTCGCCGCAGACCGTGGCCCGTACGCTGCTCGGCCTGCCCGCCGACTGAGACCGGCCGGCCATTGGGGGGTGGGTGAAGGAGCGGGGCTGGGGTGCGTGCATCGCAAGGCGGAGGATTGAGCCATGGCGAATGGGGCCTCCCCTGCTCGAGCGAAGCCGAGAGCTCGGGGAACATGGTGATGGACGACAACGCCGCGAGGTGCGTGCCCCAGCCCCGTGACGCCGCCCCCCAATCGCCGGCCGGTCTGAACCGCGACGTCCGCTTGCCGACGGTGCGGTGGGGCCTGCCTTGTCAGGGCCTCGACGGCCGCGTTACCCACTGGTTAAGGTGCGCCGACGGAAAACGATGAGGGACGAGGAGGGTGCTGTGGCCGGGACGGACGACACAGTCGCCGACGAAGACGCACTGTATGTGCTGACCGCGGTGCTGCTGACACCCGCGCAGTTCCCGAGCGTGCTCGGGGACGACTACCCGGCGGCCTGCGCGGCACTCGGCCTCGAACCGTACGCCGAGGGTTACGGGCTGGTCCTCGGGCAGGACGACGGCGGGGCCCGGTGGACCGTCGTCGTCGATGACGTGTCCCTGGTTGCCGTCGCGATCGCCTCCTGGGACTGCGGTATGGAGTACGACCTCTCCCCCGACGACCGTTCGGTGGTCTGCGCGCTCCCTGGCTGGCCGCTGGCGCTGGCGGTCGCCGCGCCGGGGGTCCCTGCGCCGCACGACCCGCTGCCGGACCCGGAGGCCGAGGGAGCCGATCTGCCGCCGCTGAGCCCTCCCGACACGGAATCGTGGGGACCTCCGCAGCGGCGGCTGGGCGCCGACGAGATCGCGTTGCAGTGGGCGGCGTGGCGCGAGCAGATCGACGACGCCACGGCGTTCGCGGGTACAGACGTCGCGGGCGGCGCCGATGACGCAGAGGGCGAGAACGCGTCGGACCCCGCGGACTCTGCGGACGAGGAGGGCGCAGACGACCCGGATGCCGACGGAGCCAACGACGCGGACGCCTCCGCCGAAACCACGGCCACTGCCGATGCCGACGCGGACGCGGACGCCTCCGCCCACACCGCTGCCACTGTCGCTGCCGATACCGACGACGACGACGACGACGCGCCCTCAGGCGTCCATCCCGGTGTCCGACGCGCGCTGGCAGAAGCCCACGCCTACGTTGACAACCCGCCGCCGCCCGGACGTATCCGCTCCTCCTTCGCCCCCGGCGAAGCCCGCACCCTGCGAGCCGACGGCCCCGGCTGGTCCCTGGTCGCCCGGACGGACGACATCGCGTTCATCCTGCTGGACGAGGAACCCGGCGAGGTCCTGCCTGTCGGCCGCGGGGCGGAGCTGCCCGGTCTGCTGAAGGCGCTCGACGCGCTCGCCGTGCGACCGGCCTGATTCTCGGCGCCCGCTCCGGGGCCGGGCCGAGGCCGAGGGCCCGCAGCGCCGACTCCGTCTCGGCCTGCGCCGCCGGGTCGCGAGCCGGCCTGCGATTAAGACCGACCGGCAATTGGGGGGCGGCGTCACGGGGCTGGGGCACGAACCTCGCGGCGTTGTCGTTGTCGTCCATCACCATGGCTCCGCCATGGCTCAATCCTCCGCCTTGCGATGCACACACCCCAGCCCCGCTCCTTCACCCACCCCCCAATTGCCGGTCGGTCTAAGCCAGGGGCTCCGCCGTCCTCCTTGGCGGCCCGGCTGCCCGTGCCGCCCCGTCGGCCGCTACACACGCTCCAGCGGTCGGTGCGGTTCGGCGGGCAGTTCGACCGTGACCGGGTCGCCTGGCCGGACCACCCCACCGGTCCTGACGATGCTCATGATCCCGGCCTTGCGCACAATGTTGCCCGCCTCGTCACGGCCGACGACCTGCTTGAGCAGCCCTTCCTGAAAGGTGTCGATCTGCAGGCACGGGTTGCGCAGGCCGGTGACCTCGACGACGGCCTCGTCGCCGAGGTGCAGCAGCGTGCCGACGGGCAGCGCGAGGAGATCGACGCCACGCGTGGTGACGTTCTCCCCGAGGTCACCGGGAGCGACCTCGAAGCCCTCTGCACGCAGCTCGTCGAAGAGTTCCTCGTGGATGAGATGAACCTGGCGCAGATTCGGCTGGGTGGGGTCCTGTGCGACGCGGGAGCGGTGCTTCACCGTGACCCCCGCGTGCACATCCCCCTCCACTCCGAGTCCGGTCAGCAGGGTGACGGTCTGCCGGTTCGGCTTGGTGAATGAGTAAGCCCCGTTACTGCTCACCACGGTGACGGTCCCGCTCATCTACGAAGAACCCCTTTCAGCGGCCTATTTCCTTACGGGTGATCCTGCGGAGCCTGCGCCGCTGAGAGGGGTCCAGCATCAGGTAGGCCACCGCAGGCACTCCGATCAGCACCAGCAGCGACAGCCAGAATCCGATGAACGGCATCAGGATGACTGCCGCGACGACTCCCCCGATGGCAATCTTTGCGCTGTTCGACATCGTCCACGCCTCCTACGCGGCTCACGCCGCTCCTGCTGTGAGAACGCCTGTGCGTCCCCATCGGTTCCAGCCCGCAGCGGCGGGCCTCCCGCCGGGTCACCGCAGCGGTTCGCCGACCTCGTGCATGTGCTGCAGCGCCTGCCGGTAGGACTCGATGAGTCCGGTCTCCGCGTACGGCATACCGAGCGCCTCGCAGTGGGCGCGCACCAGGGACTGTGCCCGGCGCAGATGGGGGCGGGGCATGCTCGGGAAGAGGTGGTGCTCGATCTGGTAGTTGAGCCCGCCGAGGAACCAGTCGGTGAGGACGGCGCCGCGCACGTTGCGCGAGGTGAGGACCTGCCGCTGGAGATGCCCCCAGCGCTCGCCGTCGGGATCGGGCATCTCCATGCCCTTGTGGTTCGGCGCGAAGGCCATGCCCAGGTGGAGCCCGAAGAGTGCATGGTGCACGAGTGCGAAGACGACGGCCTTGCCGGGAGACATGACGGTGAGGAGCAGCGTCGCGTACAACCCGAGGTGGGTGACGAGGAGGGCTGCCGAGAGGGCCCGCTCACGGGCTGGCTGCTGCCGCAGGTACTGGAAGCCGGAGATCTTGAGGGCGATGCCTTCGAGGAGCAGCATCGGGAAGAACAGCCGGGCCTGGTTACGGGTCAGCCGGCGGGCGAAGCCTTCGCGCTGGGCCGCCTGCTTCTGGGTCCACACGAGGGCGCCGACGCCGACGTCCGGGTCCTTGTCGATGTGGTTGGGGTTGGCGTGGTGGCGTACGTGTTTGTCGTTCCACCAGGCCTCGTTCATGCCGAGGAGCAGATTGGCGTGGATCAGGCCGATGATCCGGCTCATCTTTCGGTCGCCGGTGATCTGGGCGTGTCCGGCGTCATGGCCGACGAATGCGGTGCGGGCCCAGAAGACCGCCAGCGGCAGGGCGAGCAGCAGGGTCCACCAGGTGTTGCCGAGGAGGGCCAGGCCGGTCGTCACGGCGCCCAGGGCGAGGAGGTTGGCCACGATGCGTGCCGCGTACCAACCGGTGCGCTGCTTCAGGAGACCGTGTGCCTTGACGGCCCGCAGAAGAGGCGCGAAGTCGCTCCCGGAAGCTCCGGCGCCCCGCCCGAATCCCGCCGGTGCGGCAGTTCCGGTGCCTGGGGCGTCTCGCGCTCCTCCGGCACTGTTCGCACTGCGGGCACGGTCGCGGGTGCGGTCCGCGACGGTGACTACGGCCTCGGGCATGGCGTCTCCGGTCTCTGGGAGGCTTGAAATCTGCTCTGACCTGCTGAAACGTACGGGCAGGGGCCGCACGTCAACCATGGCGCCACCACCCGGGATTCCGGGGGGCAGCCCCCTCCCCACAGGGGGGTGCTGGCTACACCCCACAGCCCACAGACGCCCGTGGAAGTGATGTGGATCACGGCAATCGCACTCCCGGGCACCGCCGCCGTGGAGTACCCTCGGCGACCTTGGCACCCACTAGTCAAACTTGAGGAATCCGACATCACCGTGCACAGGCTTCCCGCGCCGTCCCCCGCCGAGATCTCCGCGCTCTCCCGCTGCTCCGTCGTCTTCCTGCCCTCGGACCCCGCCCGCACCGGCCGGGTCGCCTTCTGCCACCCGGAAGGCAGCGGCCCGCCCGAGGCCCCTGGGACGGTCGGGGAACTGACCCTCGTCGGGGCCGATGCCCACCCGTACCGCGTTCCGGCCCTGCTGCTGCCCGTGCGCGACTCCCTGCCTGTTCTGACCCGCGCGCGGGCGGCCGCGCACTCCCATCCCGCGGCAGCGTTCTGGGGCGCTGCCGCACTCCTCGCCCTCCAACTCGCCGCCCGCGGACTGCTGCTGCCGGGGCTGAGCGCCACGGACCACGACACCTGGCGGACCGGTCCCCTGACGGCCTCCGATCTCGACCGGATCCGTGACCTCGCGGCCTCCATGCCCCCCACCGCCCATGCGGTGCCGCTCGACGAGGACGCCGAGCCCGTGCTGTTGCCGGAGCCGGAGCGGCTGCTGCGCGCATTCCTGGACGCGGTCGCGGACGGCCTGCCGCGCACGCCCGCAGCGGTGTTCGCCACCGGCAGCCCGGCGTTCGCCGTCGACACGCCGCAGCAGCTGCCGGACCGTCGTGGCTGGGCCGCTGATGTCGCGGCCGGGCACGACGCGGGAGTGCGGCTCTCGCTGCGTATCGAGCTGACCGGTCCTCCCGGGGTGCACGAGGACACCGAGCCGGGCGCCGGGCCGTCCTTCCGTGCGGTCCTGCAGATCCACAGCGTCAGCGATCCGACACTGGTCGCCGATGCCGCCGACGTCTGGGCGGGCAACGCACCGACCGCGGCGGCGTTCGGTCCTCGGGCCCGGATGGACGCCCTCCTCTCGCTGCGCCGCGCCGCCCGCGCCTGGCCGCCGCTGACCCCGCTGCTGTCGGCCGCCGTGCCGGATTCCGTCGATCCGGCCGATGAGGAGATCACCGAACTGCTCGGCCCTGCCGCACGTGCGCTCGCCGCGACCGGGGTCCAGGTGCACTGGCCAAAGGAGCTCGCCCGTACCCTCACCGCACGCGCGGTGATCGGCCCGCCGGATGACGAGAACGGCGGCGACGGCGAATCCCGCAACGGGCGGCCCGCGTCGGACACCCCGTCGTTCCTGTCCGCCGACGCGCTGCTGGCGTTCAACTGGTCGTTCGCACTCGGCGACCAGCAGCTGACCCGCGCCGAACTGGACCGCCTGGCCGAGGCCGGCAGGCCGATCGTCCGGCTGCGCGACCAGTGGGTGCTCATCGACCCCGAGGAGGCGCGCCGCGCCCGCGAGGCGCAGGACCGCAAGGTCACCCCGATCGACGCGCTCGGCGCCGTACTGACCGGTTCCACCGAGGTCGACGGCCGCAGGGTCGACGTACAAGCGACCGGCTGGCTCGCCCGGCTGCGGTCCAGGCTCGCCGATCCCGAGTCGGGCGAGCAGCAGACGGTCGGTCAGCCCGCCGTGCTCGCCGCGACGCTGCGGGACTATCAACTGCGCGGTCTGAACTGGCTGCACACCATGACCTCGCTCGGCCTCGGCTGCTGTCTGGCCGACGACATGGGTCTGGGCAAGACCATCACGCTCATCGCCCTGCATCTGCACCGGCAGAGCGTCGACGAGGCAGCCGGACCGACCCTGGTGGTCTGCCCGGCCTCGCTGATGGGCAACTGGCAACGGGAGATCGAGAAGTTCGCCCCCGGTACGCCGGTGCGCCGCTTCCACGGCGCGTCCCGCAGCCTGGAGGGCCTGGTGGACGGCGAGTTCGTCCTCACCACGTACGGCACGATGCGGCTCGACGCGGCGAGGCTCGCCGAGGCCGGGTGGTCCATGGTGGTCGCCGACGAGGCGCAGCACGTCAAGAACCCGTACTCGGCGACCGCGAAGCAGCTGCGGACGATCGGAGGGCGAGCGCGGGTGGCACTCACCGGCACCCCGGTGGAGAACAACCTCTCCGAACTGTGGGCGATCCTCGACTGGACGACGCCCGGGCTGCTGGGCCGGCTCGGCACGTTCCGCACCCGGTACGCGCGGGCCGTGGAGGGCGGCAGCGACCCGGCGGCGGCCGAACGGCTCGCCGCGCTGGTCCGGCCGTTCCTGCTGCGGCGGCGCAAGTCCGATCCGGGCATCGCTCCGGAACTGCCGCCGAAGACGGAGACGGACCGTGCGGTGTCGCTGACGGCGGAACAGGCCGGTCTGTACGAGGCGGTGGTACGGGAAACCCTGGCTGAGATCTCCGGCGCAGACGGGTTCGCCCGGCGCGGCCTGGTGATGAAACTGCTGACGGCGCTGAAGCAGATCTGCAACCACCCTGCGCAGTACCTCAAGGAGGAGCGGCCGCGGATCACGGACCGTTCGGGGAAGCTGGAGCTCCTGGACGAACTGCTCGACACGATCCTCGCGGAGGATGCGAGCGTGCTCGTGTTCACCCAGTACGTACAGATGGCACGGCTGCTCGAACAGCATCTGGCAGCGCGCGGAGTGCGTACCCAGTTCCTGCACGGCGGCACGCCGATCGCCGAACGCGAGGCCATGGTGGACCGGTTCCAGGCCGGTGAGGCCCCCGTCTTCCTGCTGTCGCTGAAAGCAGCGGGCACGGGGCTCAACCTCACCCGGGCCGGCCATGTCGTGCACTTCGACCGCTGGTGGAACCCGGCGGTGGAAGCACAGGCCACCGACCGCGCGTACCGCATCGGGCAGACCCAGCCGGTGCAGGTGCACCGCCTGATCGCCGAGGGAACGATCGAGGACCGGATCGCCGACATGCTGGCCCGCAAACAGGGTCTCGCGGATGCGGTGCTCGGTTCCGGCGAGTCGGCGCTGACAGAACTGACCGATGCGGAACTGGCGGATCTGGTGGAGTTGCGAGGGGGCGCGCGATGAGTGACGGCTATGAGAACGACGCATACGAGATCGACGGGGACGCATCCGACGACGTCGCCGAGGAGGAGTCGGCACCGGAACAGGAACGTACCTTCGCCGCCCTGCCGCCGGCGCGGGGCCGCGGTTTCGCCGAGTCCTGGTGGGGCCGGGCATGGTTGAAGGCCCTGGAGGACACGGCGCTGGACGGCAAACAGGTCAAGCAGGGGCGCCGGTTCGCCCGCGAGGGGCGGGTCGGCGCGGTCTCCGTACGGCCCGGTCGGATCACCGCGGTCGTCCAGGACCAGGACTCGACCGCGTACCGCAGCGATGTGCTGCTTCAGCAGCTGAGCGAGGAGGAGTGGGACCGGTTCCTGGACATGGCCGCCGACCGGGCCGGGCACATCGCCGCACTGCTCGACCGGGAGATGCCACCGCATCTGGTGGAGGACGCGGCGGCGGCCGGAGTCGATCTGCTGCCGGGCATCGGAGATCTGGATCCTGAGTGCACGTGCGAGGCATGGGACCACTGTCCGCACTCCGCCGCCCTCTGCTACCAGGTCGCGCGGCTGCTGGACCAGGACCCGTTCGTACTCCTGCTGATGCGCGGGCGCGGCGAACGGCGGCTGCTCGACGAGCTCCAGGTGCGGATCGCGGTCCGTGCCGCAGAACGGGAACCCGCGGAGTCCTTCGCTGCGGAGGGCCGTCGAGTGCGCGGCGTACGGGCGGACGAGACATTCGCTGCGCGGGACATCCTGCCGCCGCTGCCCGCTCCCCCGCCGCTGCCCGCGGAGCCCGGTCCCGCCCCGTCGCTGCACACGGAGACCGAACCGGAGCCCGGTCTCGACCCGGCGGCACTGGAGGCCCTGGTGACGGACAGTGCGGTACGCGCCTACCGAATGCTGGCGAACGCCCTTGCGCCGGACCACGAACAGCAGCCGGTGCAGCACGAGTTGACGCCTGAGCAGGACGCGGTACGGCTGATCGCCGACGCCAGTCCCGAGCCCTGGATCGTGACACGGCTGAGCACCGGATCGGGGCGGCAGCGGGCCGAACTCGACGCGGCGGTGCGAGCTTGGGGTTATGGCGGGGCGGCCGCGCTCGCAGTGCTCGACGAGGAATGGGCGCCCGATCCGGAGTCCCTCGCCCGGGCCCGTGCGCGGCTCGCCGAGGCGTGGGAGGACGGCGAGCGCCCGCAGTTGCGGGCGGCGAGCAACCGCTGGACCGTTGCGGGTGGCGGCGTACAGCTGCGGTACGGACGGGACGGGCGCTGGTGGCCGTACCGCAAGGACCGTGGTCGCTGGAACCCGGCGGGCCCGGCGGACGACGATCCGGCGGCGGTGCTGGCGGGCGCGCTCGGCGACGGTCAGGTCCTGGCCGGAAGGTCATTGACAGAGCCATGATCGGACGCTGCCGTGCCGACGGCCCGCTGGTCCTTCGGCCCGGGTTCCGATTCCGCCCGGTCACTGGCCCTGCTCGGGACCCTGGCCGTCGGCACCCCGGCACCGCTGCCGTTCCGCGCACACCCAGCGACCAGTGAGATCCGGACGCCGACGCCCAGGGAGCGGTTGCTGATCATTCCGCGGGCGGTCAGGCGATGGTCCTCCGCGCGTACACCTCGCCCTGACCGTTCTGCCGGGGCTGCTGCGCACCTTCCGGGAGCGGTTCCCCGACGTGCGGCTGGACATCCACGAGATGACCACGGATCCGCAGATCGCCGCCCTGCGCGACAAGGGCATCGACATCGGCGTGGCGGTGACCGGCCGGAACACCCTTGCCCTCATCAACGACAACGACTTCGGCATGACCGACGGCGCCGAGGCGTTCGACGCGAACGGCCGGCTCGTCGACAGCAGAATCGAGACATCGCTGACGGTTGTCGAGTTGCCGCGCCCCCTGCACGGCTGATCCACTTCCTCACGCCACGAACCCCCAACTTCCGCTCCCCTAACGATTTTCGGCCTCCTGCCGTCTTCCGCCACCCGCGCGGCGCCCGTACGGTAGGGCGCGCGAGACGCTCGGCCGTACATCGGACAACACATTCCGGTCAGCGGACCAGAGGGGGTCACAGGGTGTCGGGGGAATCGGGTTCGGGGCTGTTGCGCGACGCCGTAGGGCTGCGCGAAGTTCTTTTCCAGAGCATCACGGCAATGGCGCCCGCCGCCGCCATCGCCGCATCCATACCGTCGGGAGCCGCGTTCGCCGGCGGCAGTCTGCCGCTCTCCGTGCTGGTGGCGCTGGTGGCCTGTCTGTTCACCGCGTCGTGCGTCGCGGAGCTGGCCCGTCATCTGCCCGCGGCCGGTTCGGTCGCCACCTACTCCGCGCAGGGCCTGCATCCGGCCGTCGGCTTCCTCGTCGGCTGGGGCTATGCCTTCGTCGAGGCGCTGGTGCCCGCACTGCTCCTGCTACAGCTCGGCTTCACGACGGCGGGCACGCTGCACCAGGAGTGGTCGTCCTACCCGGCGGACCTGTGGTGGCCGTGGTCGCTGCTGGGCGCGGTGATCATCGCACTCGCCGGCTACTTCGGGGTACGGGCGTCCGCCCGATTCGGCACCGTCCTCGGCATCTTCGAGGTGCTGGTCTTCGTCGCATTCGCGGTGCTGCTGATCGGGCAGGCCGGTTCGCACAACACGCTGTCGGTGTTCGGTACGTCGCACACCGCGGACGGCTTCGACGGCATCAGCGGAATCTTCGCCGGCTCGGTCTACACCGTGCTGGCGTTCGCGGGCTTCGAAGCGGCGGCGCCGCTCGCCGAGGAGACGAAGAACCCGCGGCGCACCATGCGACGGGCGGTGCTCGGCGCCGCGCTGTCGATCGGCCTGGTGTACATCCTCACCACATACGCCATGTCCGTGTACTTCGGGCCCGACCGGTTCACCGGGTTCGGCGCCTCGGGGGCGGCGTCATGGGAAGGCGTGGCGCGCGCCTCGTTCGGGCTGTTCTGGGTCCTGCTCTTTCTCGCCGTCGTCAACTCGACCGTGGCCAATGCCAATGCGTGTGCGAACGTGTCGACGCGCACGGCCTTCGCGCTCGGCCGTATCGGCGTGTTCCCGCAGGCGTTCGCGCGGCTCCATCCGCGCCGCCGCTCGCCCGTCACCGGTGTGGCCGTGCAGTTCGTGATCGCGGTCGGCGCGGCGCTCGGGCTCGGCTTCGGCTATGACCCGGTGACTGCGTTCGTCCTCCTGGCGACCGTCATCGTCACCGTGATCATCGGCGTGTACATCGTCGTCAACCTGGCCTGCGCCGGGTACTTCCTGCGCCGGCGTCGCGAGGCGTTCAACCCCGTACTTCATCTTGTCTTCCCAGTACTGGGCATCGCGGCGTTCATACCGGCGCTGCTGACGGCCGCCGGGATCCCGGCATTCGACTTCGTCTCGGAGCTCAGCGCCCCCGTCTCGTACGCCGGTCCGGTCGTCGGTGTCTGGATGCTCATCGGCATCGTTGTACTGGTGGTACTGGTGCGCAGACATCCGGAGCGGGTGGCCCAGACCGGACGGATCCATCTGGACGAGGCTCCGGAGGCCGTCGTCGATATCGGAACAGGAGCAGAACAGCGATGAGCGACCCGCGGATCCTGACCGTGCGCCCCAAGGAGGGCGAGTACGCCTGGACCTTCGGCGGTGCGGCGCCGGTGGCCCGGATCGAGCCCGGCACCTTCCTCGATGTGTACACGGAGGACTGCTTCGCGGGCCGGGTGCGCTCCGAGAAGGACCTGGTCTCCGCCGTCTGCGAGTTCCCGTTCCTCAACCCGCAGACCGGTCCCTTCCATGTGGTGGGAGCGGAGCCGGGCGACACCGTCGCGGTGCACTTCGTGTCGATCGAACCGGCCAGGGACTGGGCGGCGTCCACAACCGTGCCGCTGTTCGGGGCCCTGACCTCCACCCATACGACGGCGTCGTTGCAGGCCCCGCTGCCGGAGGTGGTGTGGATGTGGCAGCTGGACCGGGCCCGTCGCACCTGCCTGTTCAGTGCCCGGGACAGCGACATCCAGGTCGAGTTGCCGATGGATCCGATGCACGGCACGGTCGGGGTGGCTCCGGCCAATCTGGAGGTGCGGTCCGCGCTGGTTCCCGACGCGCACGGCGGGAACATGGACACGCCCGAGATGCGGACCGGGGTCACCTGCTACCTGGGCGTCAACGTCGAGGGTGCGCTGCTGAGTCTGGGCGACGGCCATGCCCGCCAGGGCGAGGGCGAGACCTGCGGAGTCGCGGTGGAGTGCGCGATGAACACTGTGGTCCTGGTCGAGCTGCTGAAGGGGGTGGCGACGCCGTGGCCGCGAATCGAGTCGGACACTCATCTCCTCTCGACCGGTTCCGCCCGCCCTCTCGAAGATGCCTTCCGTATCTCGCAGTTGGACCTGGTGCAGTGGCTGGCACGCGACTACGGCCTCTCCGAGCTCGACGCGTACCAACTGGTCAGCCAGGCCGGTGAAGCACCGCTGGCGAACGTGTGCGACACCAACTACACCTGTGTGGCGAAAATCCGCAAGGAGTGGCTGCCCGCGGGCGATCCTCATGGTGGACTGCACCGACACCTCCGCGAGACCGCCTCCCTGCTCCCCATCCTCTGACCCGAATCCGCAGGTAGTGGCGGTGTCCGGTAGCTGATACGACGACAGGTGCGCTTCGAGTTTGAGAAGATCGAGGTTCCTACGCCTAAT
>NZ_JBSFYR010000110.1:0-21268 GCF_053599875.1 Streptomyces sp. NPDC005151
GAGCTTGGGGAAGGAGCTACTAGGGCATTTCGGCAACGCGGGAAGCGTGCGTGCCAGGGCGTGGCCGCCCGATCAGAGGTCACCCGACAGGCTCTTAGTGCCGTGACCGGCAATGTTTGCCCCATGAGGAGCGTCGTCCAGTGCGAGTGGGCGTGCTGGACGGTGCGACGGGGCAAAGCTTGCCGGGAGGGGCGCTACTAGTGCCGCGACCGGCGGATCAGGGCCGCGATGCCTGGCACGGCCCTGGTCCGCCGGACACCCCCTGGGAACAGAGCAGGAAGGTCCTCCCCCTCCGCTGTTACACAACCGATGGACAGCCGTGCGTCGGCGTATGGCTGCTCCGCACAGCACCGTGACAACCGCTCCGTAACGTCTCCGACCGTCAGCCCACGCACCAGTGGCCGGCAGAGGTCAAACGGGGATCGACGGGGACGGAGGCGGTTGGAATGGCGCAGGGCGAGGTGCTCGAATTCGAAGAGTACGTACGCACCCGGCAGGACGCACTGCTGCGCAGTGCGCGCCGCCTGGTCCCCGACCCGGTGGACGCGCAGGACCTGCTGCAGACCGCCCTGGCCCGTACCCTCGGCCGCTGGGACGGCATCGCCGACAAGTCCCTGGCCGATGCCTACCTGCGCCGCGTCATGATCAACACCCGTACGGAGTGGTGGCGGGCCCGCAAGCTGGAGGAGGTGCCCACCGAGCAGCTGCCCGACGCCAGCATCGAGGACGGCACCGAGCAGCGCGCCGACCGTGCTCTCCTGATGGACGTCCTGGGTGTGCTGGCTCCCAAGCAGCGCAGCGTCGTCGTGCTGCGACACTGGGAGCAGATGAGCACGGAGGAGACGGCTGCGGCGCTCGGTATGTCGGCCGGTACGGTGAAGAGCACGCTGCACCGTGCGCTGGCTCGGCTGCGCCAGGAACTGGAGAGCCGCGAGGCCATGAGCAGGGAAGCCAGGATCCGTGAGGCCCAGGGCCACACGGCGGGCGACCGGGCTCCCGCCACCGGTGCCGCGCAGCGTGCGCGGGCAGGGACGCAGCTCCGCGGACAGGCGGACCGGCGTCATGACGAACGGGGGCGGGAGCGGTGCGCGGCCTGACAGGCAGCGGTGAACGCGGGGACGGCAGAAGCGGTACCACCGGCGGGGACACGGCGACCGGCGGAAGCGGGGCGACCCGCAGCGGTGGTCGCCGGCTGACCCGGTGGGCGGCGAACAGTACGACACTGGTCGGGCTCGCCGTTCTGGCGCTGCTCACCGTCAGCTGTTCCACTGGTGGTACGGGCACCCGTGACGAGGGCCCGGCAGGCTCCCACCCGGCCGCCCAGGTCACGCCGTCGGCCTCCGCGCCGTCGGCGAAGCCGACCCCGCAGGTCGATCCCGTCCAGCTGGTCAAGCGGGACTCCCGGGTGAGCGAGCGGGTCAGGACGGACCTGAAGCCCTGCACGGGCCACGAGTACCCGGTCGACTCCTCGTACGGCAGGCTGACGGGCGGCTCCGCGCCGGACGTCGTGGTGAACGTGATGACCTGCGGCGACGCGGTCGGTGTCGGCACCTACGTGTACCGCCGGCAGAGCAACGGCGCGTACGAGAACATCTTCACCACCGAGCAGCCCGCGGTCTACGGCACCATCGACCGGGGCGATCTGGTCGTGACGACGCAGGTGTACGAGAAGAAGGACGCGGTCGCGTACCCGTCGGGCGAGGAAGTGGTCACGTACCGCTGGGCCGACAACCGGTTCGCCGAGCACGACCGGGTGCACAACGACTTCAACAGAGCCGTCGGCAACGGAGAAGGGGAATTCCCGGAGCCCACGGAACCGACGAAGAACTGAGAGCAGTCGATGGCCGAGACCCACGTCCTGTTCGTCGAGGACGACGATGTCATCCGCGAGGCCACCCAGCTGGCGCTGGAGCGTGATGGTTTCGCGGTCACCGCGATGCCCGACGGCCTCTCCGGTCTGGAGGCGTTCCGGGCCGACCGGCCGGACATCGCCCTGCTCGACGTGATGGTGCCCGGCCTGGACGGGGTCAGTCTGTGCCGTCGTATTCGCGACGAGTCGACCGTGCCCGTGATCATGCTGTCCGCCCGCGCCGATTCGATCGATGTGGTGCTCGGCCTGGAGGCCGGCGCCGACGACTACGTCACCAAGCCGTTCGACGGCGCTGTTCTGGTCGCCAGGATCCGAGCCGTGCTGCGCCGCTTCGGCCATGCGTCGGGCGGACAGCAGGGCGGCGCGGAGGCGGAGTCGAAGCCCGTCGGCGGGGTGCTGGTCTTCGGCGACCTGGAGGTCGACACCGAGGGCATGGAGGTACGCAAGGGCGGCGCGCCCGTGGCGCTGACCCCGACCGAGATGCGGCTGCTGCTGGAGTTCTCGTCCGCGCCCGGCACGGTGCTCTCGCGCGACAAGCTGCTCGAACGGGTCTGGGACTACGGCTGGGGAGGAGACACCCGGGTCGTGGATGTCCATGTGCAGCGGCTGCGTACCAAGATCGGGCAGGACCGGATCGACACGGTCCGCGGTTTCGGCTACAAACTCAAGCCATGAAGCGGCTGGCACTGCGGACGGGGGTCCGCTGGAAGATCAGTATCGCGATCGCCGCAGTGGGCGCGCTCATCGCCGTGGCGCTGAGCCTCGTCGTCCACAACGCTGCCCGCGTCTCGATGCTGGAGAACGCCCGTGAGGTCCAGCTGGAGCGGCTGACGTACGCGCAGCTGCTGTATGAGGCGACGAAGACGAAGAAGGCCGATCCCAAGTTCGGCGCCAAGCTCAACGACCCGACGATGCCGCGGAGCCTGCGGGCGGAGACCCGTAAGAACCGGCGCGCCACGCATGTCGACGAGTACAAGAACGGGGTGCCCGATGTGTGGGCCGCCGTGCCGCTGGCCAATGGCGACGTGCTGTCCCTGCACACCCGCTTCGCGGACCGTTCCGCCACGATCATGGGCGATCTCGACCGGGCGTTGATCATCGGCTCCGTCTCGGTGGTCTTCGGTGGCTGCGCGCTGGGCGTGCTGATCGGCGGGCAGCTGTCGCGCAGGCTGCGCAAGGCGGCGGCCGCGGCCGGAAAGGTCGCGCAGGGCCATACGGAGGTACGGGTCCGGGAGGCCATCGGCGGGGTCATCCGGGACGAGACCGACGAGCTGGCCCGTGCGGTGGATGCCCTGACGGACGCGCTGAACGAACGGATCGAGGCGGAGCGCCGGGTCACCGCGGACATCGCGCACGAGCTGCGCACCCCCGTGACCGGGCTGCTGACCGCCGCCGAGCTGCTGCCGCCGGGCCGCCCCACCGAGCTCGTACGGGACAGGGCGCAGGCGATGCGCACGCTCGTCGAGGACGTGCTGGAGGTGGCCAGGCTGGACAGTGCGTCGGAGCGTGCCGAGCTGCAGGAGATCGCATTCGGTGAGTTCGTCAGCCGCCGGATCGCGCTGCTGGACCCCGATGTGCGGGTCCAGGTGGTGCACGAGTCGTGGGTCAACACCGATCCGCGCCGGCTGGAGCGCATCCTCGGCAATCTGCTGGGGAACGCCGCGAAGCACGGCTCCACTCCGGTGGAGGTCGCGGTCGAGGGACGGGTGGTGCGCATCCGCGATCACGGGCCCGGTTTCCCGGAGGCGCTGCTGCGTGAGGGCCCGAGCCGGTTCCGTACCGGAAGCAGCGACCGCTCCGGGCGCGGGCACGGCCTGGGGCTGACGATCGCGGCCGGTCAGGCCCGGGTGCTCGGCGCCCGGCTGACGTTCCGCAACGCGGCACCGCAGGGCGCGGCCGAGGGGACCGGCGGGGCGATCGCCGTGCTGTGGCTGCCGGAGCACGCCCCGACGAACACCGGCAGCTTCCCGATCCTGCACCTCGCCGAACAGCGCAGGCCCGGGAGCTCGCGGGCGGTCGCGCCGTCGGACGGCACACCGTTCGGCAGCTGATCCGGCCGGGCAGCGACGAAGGGGCCCTGGGGCGCGCGGACCGCGCACCCCAGGGCCCCTGGTCACTGTCGGGTCAGACGTTCTCGCTCTGCTTGGCGTCGGCCACCGGCTCCGGTGCCTCCACGCCGCTCTCGGCGGTGGGCTCGGGCTTGGCCTCCGGGCCCGCCCCCCGCAGCGGTACCTCCTTGACGAACACCGCCGCCACCAGCGCGATCACACCGACCGATGCGCCGACCAGGAAGGCGATGTGCGTGCCGGACGACACCGCGAACTGGTACGCCTCACGCACCGCGTCCGGCAGCTTCGCCAGGCTCGCCGCGTCCAGCTGCGCGGACGTCGAGGTGGCTGCTCCGCCGCCGCGGGCCACCATCTCGTCCTGCACCCGTCCGGTGAACAGCGCACCCATGATCGCGACGCCGAAGGAACTGCCGAGCGTACGGAAGAGGGTGGTCGCGGAGGAGGCGACGCCCATGTCCTTCAGCTCGACGCTGTTCTGCGCGACGAGCATCGTGATCTGCATCAGGAAGCCCATGCCCGCGCCGAGGACCGCCATGTAGATGCCGGAGGTGAAGCGGGTGGTGCCGGTGTCCATCTGCGAGAGCATGAACAGGCCGGCCACCATCAGGATGGAGCCGATGATGGGGAAGATCTTGTACTTGCCGCTGCTGGTGGTGACCCGTCCGGCGATCAGCGAGACGACCATCATCGACAGCAGCATCGGCAGGAGCAGCAGACCGGAGTTGGTCGCGGACGCACCCTGGACGGACTGCTGGAACAGCGGCAGGAAGAGCACCGCTCCGAACATCACGAAGCCGGTCATGAAGCCGACGACCGACATCAGTGTGAAGTTGCGGTTGCGGAAGATGTGCAGCGGAATGATCGGTTCTGCGGCCTTCGTCTCGACGAAGAGGAAGCCGACGAGCGAGACGACACCGATCGCGATGAGCTCCATGATCACGGCGGAGTCCCAGGCGTACTCCGAACCGCCCCAGGTGGTGACCAGCACGATCGCGGTGATGCCGAGGGTCAGCAGCCCGGCGCCGAGGTAGTCGACCTTCGCCCGGGTGCGCTTCTTGTTCGGCAGGTGCAGTACGGCGGTGACCATGGCGAGGGCGACGGCGCCCAGCGGCAGGTTGATGTAGAAGCTCCAGCGCCAGCCGAGGTGGTCCGTGATGGTACCGCCGACCAGCGGCCCGCCGATCATGGCGATCGCCATCACACCGGCCATCATTCCCTGGTACTTGCCGCGCTCGCGGGGCGGCACCAGGTCGCCGATGATGGCCATGACGCCGACCATCAGGCCGCCCGCGCCGAGCCCCTGGATCGCGCGGAAGCCGATCAGCTGACCCATGTCCTGGGCCATGCCGCTCAGTACGGAGCCGATCAGGAAGAGCACGATGGACGTGAGAAAGATGCCCTTGCGTCCGTACATGTCGCCGAGCTTGCCCCAGATCGGGGTCGAGGCCGCGGTGGCCAGGGTGTACGCGGTGACGACCCAGGACAGATGCTCCAGGCCGCCGAGATCACCGACGATGGTCGGCATGGCGGTGCCGACGATCAGGTTGTCGAGCATGGCCAGCAGCATGGTGATCATCAGGGCGAGCATCACCACCCGGACGCTGCGCTGCCGCGGTTCGGGTGCGGCGGGCGGCTCGTCGGCAGTCTTCTCGGCTGCTCTGCCGCCCGGCTTCCCGTCCGCCGCCTTCTTCAGGTCCGACATGGTTCCCAACTCCCCTGATCCCCTGTTAGCCGGGCCCTTACTTGCCGCCCGGCTAGTTGACTACACTGGGGAAAATAGACCCGTAACTAGCCGGGCGTCAAGTAAGTCTTTTGGGGAGCGCACCATGGGCAGCACGCCGCAGCCACGCCGGGGCAATACGCGCCAGCGGATCCAGGACGTCGCCCTGGAGCTCTTCGCCGAGCAGGGCTACGAGAAGACCTCGCTGCGCGAGATCTCCGAGAAGCTGGACGTCACCAAGGCGGCGCTGTACTACCACTTCAAGACCAAGGAAGACATCCTCATCAGCATCTTCGAGGACCTCAACCGTCCCGTCGAGGAGCTGATCGCCTGGGGCAAGGAACAGCCTCGCACCCTGGAGACGAAAAAGGAGCTCCTGGTCCGCTACAGCGACGCACTGGCCGCGGCGGCGCCGCTCTTCCGGTTCATGCAGGAGAACCAGGCGACCATACGGGATCTCAGCATCGGGGAGACCATCAAGGGCCGCGTCGTGACTCTCGTCGATCTGATCAAGGAACCCGACGCGCCGCTGACCGACCAGGTGCGCTGCTTCACCGCACTCTTCACACTGCACGCGGGCATGTTCGCCCTCAAGGACTTCGACGGCGACCCCGAGGACAAGCGCAAAGCCGTCCTCGAAGTCGCCTTCGATCTCATCACCCAAGCCCACAGCCCGGGCCCCGCGAGCTGAGGGCTGTCCCGTGACCGGCAATGTTTGCCCCATGAGGAGCGTCGTCCGGTGCGTGCGCTCGCCGCGCTGGACGGTGCGACGGGGCAAGGCTTGCCGGGAGGGGCACCAGCGGGATCCGGGCCGTGGTGCGGTCGTCAGGTCGGGTCAGACCGTGACGCCCTCCTGGTGCAGGAACGAGACCGGGTTGATCGCCGAACCGTAGTTGGCGGTGTGACGGATCTCGAAGTGCAGGTGCGGGCCGCTGGAGTTACCGGTGTTGCCGGAGAGGGCGATCTTCTCGCCCGTGCTCACGGTCTGGCCGATGCGCACGTCGATCCGCGACAGGTGCGCGTACTGCGAGTACGTGCCGTTACCGTGCTTGATCACGATGGCGTTGCCGTACGCGGGACCGTCGCCGCCGCCGTTCGGGCCGGCCTTCACGACGGTGCCGGAGTGCGCGGCGCCGACCGTGGTCCCGATCGGCACGGCGAAGTCCTGGCCGGAGTGCTTGTGAGCCCAGCGGCTGCCGTCGGTGCCGAAGCAGGCGCTCAGCGTGTAGTGGCGGACCGGCGTCATCCAGGAGGCGGCCCTGCCGACGGCTTCCTTGGCGGAGCTGCGCGCGGCCTGCTCCGCCGCAGCGGTCTTCTTGACCGCCGCCTTGGCCTGCGCGGCCGCCTGCGCGGCGACCGAGTCGGCCGCTGTGGTGCTGATCAGGCTCGCGGTGCCGGGGGCGCTCGCCGGGGCGGCCGCGAACGCAGCGCCCGCGCCGAGAACCATCGACGTCCCCAGGCCGGCTGCCACCACGGCTCCACGGACACGGGACATGGACGGGCGGCGGGAGTGCTGGAGCGTAACGCGCTTCGACATAAGCGGGGATCCTCCGGAGGTGAGTGGACCCGGCTTGTCCGCCGGGCTGGCCATCCCTTGGTAACCCGCCACCCCACCTGTACTCAAACACCCCATCTACGAAGAAAAGCCGTATTCAAGGCCCAGGGAACTCGTTGCCACGGGTCCCGGATCCTCGATACACAACTCGGTCGGATCTCCTCGGCCGGACAGGTTTAACCCCAGCTCCAAACCGCCTGAAACGGACATGTTGCAGTGTTTCGGGCCCCTCTTTCCGTCGCACCGAAGGTCCCGTTCCGCTGCGGGGCGAAGGCCCCTTCCGCGATCACGGTCCCGTCTCCTATGCCTCCTAGGAGGGCCGAAAGGGGGTGTGCGCCTTGTCACCACCGACGGGACCGAAGACCGCCCGATTCGGGACCTTCGGCATGCAACCCGACTACGCTGTCACGGCAGACGCTCAGCCCCCGGGGGGCAGCGATGACCAGCGACCGCACTGCCCCGGGGGCCATGGACGGCATCGAGCTCGCAGACGCCGTCGAGTCCATCCGTAACCAGCTCATCGGCGCCGCGAGGGAGTGGATCAGCGAGCGGCGTCATGCGGCTTCGACTGCAACGCGGAGGAAGGAGTCGACGCGGAGCGTCGGTGACCGACGACAACGCCGCAAGCGGAGTCGCAGGGCGTCGGGAGCCCACTCCCCATCGCGGGGGGAGCCGTAAGGCCTGGGTGGTGGGGGCGGGCGCCGACGTGTCCCGTGCGACGGGCCGCACCCACAAGGCCTCCCTCACCCTGAAACCGCGCGACGCCACGATCGGCGGCGAGGTGCTCATCGTGCGCGCCTGACGGCACAGCGAAGGGGCTGCCCCGGAACCGTACGAAACGGTCCGGGGCAGCCCCTTCACATGCTCGGACGCTCAGCGCGCCCTTACACGTCCTTCGTCAGGTTCGGGCCGGCGCCGCCTGCCGCCTGCTCGATCGGCGGGGCGTCGGGCAGCGCCGACTTCTCCTCGCCGCGGAAGGTGAACTTCTTCTCCTCACCCTCGCCCTCGGTGCCGACGACCACGATGTGACCGGGGCGCAGCTCACCGAAGAGGATCTTCTCGGAGAGGATGTCCTCGATCTCGCGCTGGATCGTCCGGCGCAGCGGCCGGGCGCCCATCACGGGGTCGTAGCCCTTCTTCGCCAGGAGCGACTTGGCTTCCGAGCTGAGCTCGATGCCCATGTCGCGGTCCTTCAGGCGCTCGTCCACCTTGGCGAGCATGAGGTCGACGATCTGGATGATGTCTTCCTCGGTGAGCTGGTGGAAGACGACCGTGTCGTCGACACGGTTGAGGAACTCGGGGCGGAAGTGCTGCTTGAGCTCTTCGTTGACCTTGTTCTTCATCCGCTCGTAGTTCGTCTGGACGTCGCCCTGGGCGGCGAAGCCCAGGTTGAAGCCCTTGGAGATGTCCCGGGTCCCGAGGTTGGTCGTCATGATGATGACCGTGTTCTTGAAGTCCACGACCCGGCCCTGGGAGTCGGTCAGGCGACCGTCTTCCAGAATCTGGAGCAGGGAATTGAAGATATCGGGGTGGGCCTTCTCGACCTCGTCGAAGAGGACGACGGAGAACGGCTTGCGGCGCACCTTCTCGGTGAGCTGGCCGCCCTCTTCGTAACCCACGTAACCGGGGGGAGAGCCGAAGAGGCGGGAAACCGTGTGCTTCTCGCTGAACTCCGACATGTCGAGGGAGATCAGCGCGTCCTCGTCGCCGAAGAGGAATTCGGCGAGCGTCTTGGAGAGCTCGGTCTTACCGACACCGGACGGGCCGGCGAAGATGAACGAGCCACCGGGGCGCTTCGGGTCCTTCAGACCGGCTCGCGTACGGCGGATCGCCTTCGAGAGGGCCTTGATGGCGTCCTTCTGGCCGATGACGCGCTTGTGGAGCTCGTCCTCCATGCGCAGCAGCCGGGAGGACTCCTCCTCCGTCAGCTTGAAGACCGGGATGCCGGTGGCGGTGGCCAGGACTTCGGCGATGAGCTCGCCGTCGACCTCGGCGACGACGTCCATGTCGCCGGCCTTCCACTCCTTCTCCCGCTTGGCCTTCGCCGCCAGCAGCTGCTTCTCCTTGTCGCGGAGGGAAGCTGCCTTCTCGAAGTCCTGGGAGTCGATGGCCGACTCCTTGTCGCGGCGGACACCCGCGATCTTCTCGTCGAACTCGCGGAGGTCCGGCGGCGCGGTCATCCGGCGGATACGCATCCGGGAACCGGCCTCGTCGATCAGGTCGATCGCCTTGTCCGGCAGGAAGCGGTCCGAGATGTAGCGGTCGGCCAGCGTCGCGGCCTGGACCAGCGCCTCGTCCGTGATGGAGACGCGGTGGTGGGCCTCGTAGCGGTCGCGCAGACCCTTGAGGATCTCGATGGTGTGCGGCAGCGACGGCTCCGCGACCTGGATGGGCTGGAAGCGGCGCTCAAGAGCGGCGTCCTTCTCCAGGTGCTTGCGGTACTCGTCGAGCGTCGTCGCACCGATCGTCTGGAGCTCACCTCGCGCCAGCATGGGCTTGAGGATGCTCGCGGCGTCGATCGCGCCCTCGGCGGCGCCCGCACCCACGAGGGTGTGGAGCTCGTCGATGAACAGGATGATGTCGCCGCGGGTGCGGATCTCCTTGAGGACCTTCTTCAGGCGCTCCTCGAAGTCACCGCGGTAGCGGGAACCGGCGACCAGCGCGCCGAGGTCGAGGGTGTAGAGGTGCTTGTCCTTGAGGGTCTCGGGCACCTCGCCCTTGACGATGGCCTGCGCCAGGCCCTCGACGACCGCCGTCTTGCCGACGCCGGGCTCGCCGATGAGGACCGGGTTGTTCTTGGTACGGCGGGAGAGCACCTGCATGACCCGCTCGATCTCCTTCTCGCGCCCGATGACCGGGTCGAGCTTGGATTCGCGAGCGGCCTGGGTGAGGTTCCGGCCGAACTGGTCGAGCACCAGGGACGTGGAGGGCGTGCCCTCCGCGGGGCCGCCTGCGGTGGCCGCCTCCTTGCCTCCCGAGTACCCGGAGAGCAGCTGGATGACCTGCTGCCGCACCCGGTTCAGGTCGGCGCCCAGCTTCACGAGGACCTGGGCGGCGACGCCCTCGCCCTCGCGGATCAGGCCGAGCAGGATGTGCTCGGTGCCGATGTAGTTGTGGCCGAGCTGAAGAGCCTCGCGGAGCGACAGCTCCAGGACCTTCTTGGCTCGGGGAGTGAAGGGGATGTGCCCGGACGGGGCCTGCTGGCCCTGACCGATGATCTCCTCCACCTGCTGGCGGACCGCCTCGAGCGAAATCCCGAGGCTCTCCAGGGCCTTAGCGGCGACACCCTCACCCTCATGGATAAGGCCCAGGAGGATGTGCTCGGTGCCGATGTAGTTGTGGTTGAGCATCCGGGCTTCTTCCTGAGCCAGGACGACAACCCGCCGCGCGCGGTCGGTGAACCTCTCGAACATCGTTAATCGCTCCTCAGAGCGGTCAGGCAGTAAGGGGTCGGTCCCCTCCCTGTCCTTCCGCAGCTTAGTCCCGCAAGCGGGGACCGCTCATTCCAACTGCCGACACCCGTCCTTGGCCTCCTGCCCCGAACGCCGGCAACTGCTCCAACCCGATGGTGCGAGACGATGTTCCCGCAGGCCAGGCAGATACCCCTATCGCCAGTACGCCGATGGCGAACGTGAGACGTGCCGAGCCGCGTGTCGCCCCTCCCCACTAGGGATGTTCTTACCCGCAATTACAGACAGTCCATGCGGCGCGCGCCGGTTCCCTCCGCTACGGGCGAACATTCTTGCGCCCGGAAATGCGCTCGTACGCCCTCATCATGGACACGTTGTGCACATAATCGCCGACTCTGCGTAACTCTTGGGGCGGCCCGGCAGTTCTTCGGGCATGGCCCTCACCGTCCCGCCCCCACGCGCAGCGCTCGCTGACGAGCGCAATGGTGACTGTGCGTGGTGGTACGAGCACGAACTCGGCTGGCCGACGGAAGGGACCGCTCCGGTGCAGTTGCCGACCGGGCTGCGGTTCGACGTCCTGGAACTGCCTGCGGCCGCGGGGTACGCGGCGCTGCGGCGATTGGGCCACACAGGGCCCGTGGCGCTGACGGGGCGGACCATGGGGCTGCTGGTGGCCGCGGGGAGCGCCGACGAGCTGCCGGGGCTGCTCGACTGGCTGGAGTGGGGCGGAGTCTCCCTCGCGCTGACCGCCGTCGGTACGGGCGGGCGGATCATCGCACCGAAGCCGCCCGGCTGGGCTCCTGGCTCGCCGGGGGCCGCCACATGGCTGCGGCCCCCCGAGCTGCGGCACGAGGGGAAGCCGGAGCTCCCGGCCCTCGCCGGCCTCGGGAGCAGGGGTGGGGATGCTCCCGATCTCGTACGGCTCGTGGACGCGGTGGCAACGGAATGCCACCGGGCCCGGTTGATGCATACCCGTACGGGGCGGACGACAACGGTGCAACCGACAGCGGAGCTGTCGGCAAAGGGACTGCCGACGGATCGGCCGGCAGTTCAGCCGTTGGCCTTCTCGTAAGCCTCGCGGATCTCTGCCGGAACACGACCACGGTCATTCACATTGTGACCGTTCTCGCGCGCCCACTTACGGATCTCAGCGGTGTCCTTGTTGCCACCGGTAACGGCGCGACCCTTGCCACGACCCGCCGCGGCACGGCCGCCGGTACGCCGGCCACCCTTGGTGTACGGCTCAAGAAGACCACGGAGCTTGTCCGCGTTGATCGTGGTGAGGTCAATCTCGTACGTCTTGCCATCCAGAGCGAACGTCACTGTCTCGTCCGCCTCGACACCGTCGAGGTCGTCGACAAGAAGGACCTGAACCTTCTGTGCCACCGGATTTCCTTTCATCGAAAATGCAGTACGCGGAAAGGAAACCGCTTTTCCCCGGAAAACACAAACCCCTGGGAGAGGTTCAGGAGCGCAAGAACACGGGAAACATGCGCGATTCGGACATAGGGTTCCGGCGTCTTCCGACGGTCACAGGTGCAGAAGCATCCGGCTGTTGCCCAAGGTGTTCGGCTTCACTCGTTCGAGACCGAGGAACTCTGCTACGCCCTCGTCATAGGAACGCAGCAGCTCGCTGTAGACATCTGTGTCGACCGGCGTCTCCCCGATCTCCATGAAGCCGTGCTTGGCGAAGAAGTCGACTTCGAAGGTGAGACAGAAAACCCGGCGCACACCCAGCCAGCGGGCGGTCTGCAACAGCTTGTCCAGTACTTGATGCCCCACTCCGGCGCCCTTGATGCTGTGATCGACCGCGAGAGTACGGACTTCGGCAAGGTCTTCCCACATCACATGGAGTGCGCCGCAGCCGATGACGCGGGCGTCCTCGTCGCGTTCCGCGACCCAGAACTCCTGGATGTCCTCGTAAAGCGTCACCGTCGCTTTGTCGAGCAGGATACCTTCGCACACGTACCCGTCGAGGAGACGGCGGACCGAGGGCACATCGCTCGTCCGGGCACGCCGGACGGTGATGGCTGCGTTCATAACCGACGGTTCGGTACGGAAATCGGTATGCGGAAGCTCTGAGGGCATGCCCCGACGCTATCGCCCGGACTCCGTGTCCGCGTCATCGGCCGGGCGATCGCCGGTCTCCGGCAGCTCCGGCGATACGATCCGCATCGCGTCACTGAGTGCTTCCCGCTGCTCGGCGGACATCATGCCGAAGAAGGCGACAAGAGCGGCGGCGGGGTTGTCGCTGTGGGACCAGGCTTCGTTCATCAGTGCGGCCGAGTAGGCGGCGCGGGTGGAGACCGCCGTATATCGATATGCGCGGCCTTCGACTTCCCGGCGCACCCAGCCCTTCTGATGGAGATTGTCCATTACCGTCATGACGGTCGTGTACGCGATGGACCGTTCCTTCTGAAGGTCCTCAAGGACTTCCCGCACGGTGACCGGACGGTTCCATTGCCAGACCCGTGTCATCACGGCGTCTTCCAGCTCTCCCAATTGGCGAGGCACAGCGTCACCTTAGTGCTAGATGTCTGGAATGACCGATTATTTGCGCAACAAAAGGGCGTGCGGCTCCTGATGAGCCGCACGCCCTTCATGCGGTGCGGGATGCGGTACGCGAGGTGCGGTACGCGCCGTACCGGTCAGACGCCCTCGGTCCGCGGCGTCTGCTGCGCCGCCTCGGCGCGGCTGAGCGCCGAGTCCACGGCCGCGTCCTCCTTGGCCTTGTTCGGGCCGCCCTGGCTCTTGACGATCGTCACGACGAGGCCGATGAAGAAGGCGGCCATCACCACGGGGGGCACGAGCGCGGATACGTAGTCCATGGGATCCAGAGTAGCGATCCCGGTACGGACTTCCGCGCGACCCCTCCGTCGTCCGGCGCGGCTATCCCGCGGCGCGTTGTTGCGGGGGCGGGACGGGCCGGCGGCGGGGCGGGAAGACTTCCGAGGGCTTCGGGGCGGGGCGTTCGGACGGCGGCACGGGACGGGCCGGGGCCGCCGGGGCCTTCGGCTTTTCGGGTTCCGTGGTCGCGGCCCGGCCGCCGGGGAGGGCGAGCAGACGGCTGCGCGGGGCGGGTGCTGTCGTGGGGACGGCGCGTCCGGCGAGACGGGCCCGCACCGACCGCTCGGCGAGCACGTGGCAGCGCTCCAGGAGCGCTGCGGCAACCGGTCTGCCCCGTTGGGTGCGCAGAGCGGCCAGATCCTCCGGGCGGGGGTCGTATCCGGCGGCCAGGGCATCCTGGAGCAGCTCCAGATAGCCGGTGACCGAGCCTGGCAGGGCGTCGCGGTAGCGGACGAGGTCGGCGAGGAGGAACGCACGCAGCCGTCCCGCCTCCCCGACCGCCTCGTCCAGGGAACTCGCGAGCCGCAGGCAGTCCTGGACGTCCTCGTCGGGCAGGGGCGCGGGGCGGAGGGCGTTGGCGAGGGCGCGTCGGAGCACACGCAGCTCGTCCGCGCTGAACGCCATACCGCCGCGTGATCCGTAAGGCGTGGGCATAACGCGACAATACGTGCTAAATGGACAAAATCCGTTTAGCTGGGCGCCGGCGGCGCGGCGGCAGCCTTCGCACCGCCGTGCCGTTCCCGCAGGTACCCGGCGCGTGCCCTACATCCGGGCGATGTTGCGCTCGTACACCAGTCGCAGCCCGATGAGCGTGAGCCAGGGCTCGTGCTCGTCGATGACGGAGGACTCCCCCAACACCATCGGAGCAAGGCCACCGGTCGCGATGACGGTGACGTCGTCCGGGTCGGCCGCCAGCTCCTTCTTCATGCGCGCGACGACGCCGTCGACCTGGCCCGCGAAGCCGTACACGATCCCCGCCTGCATGGCCTCGACCGTGTTCTTGCCGATCACGCTGCGCGGCCGGGCCAGCTCGATCTTGCGGAGCTGGGCGCCCTTCACGCCGAGCGCCTCGACCGAGATCTCGATGCCGGGGGCGATGACCCCGCCCGCGTACTCGCCCCGCGCGGAGACCGCGTCGAAGGTGGTCGCCGTGCCGAAGTCGACGACGATCGCCGGGCCGCCGTAGAGATCGACGGCCGCGACCGCGTTGATGATGCGGTCTGCGCCGACCTCCTTCGGGTTGTCCATCAGGATCGGGACGCCCGTCTTGATGCCCGGCTCGACGAGCACGGCGGGCACGTCGCCGTAGTAGCGGCGGGTGACCTCGCGCAGCTCGTGCAGGACGGCCGGGACCGTGGAGCAGATCGCGATGCCCTCGATGCCGTCGCCCAGCTCCTCGCCGAGCAGCGGGTGCATGCCCATCAGGCCGTTGAGCAGCACCGCGAGTTCGTCCGCGGTGCGGCGGGCGTCGGTGGAGATCCGCCAGTGCTCGACGATCTCCTCACCGTCGAACAGGCCCAGGACGGTGTGGGTGTTGCCGACGTCGATGGTGAGCAGCATCAGACGCCGGCCCCGTCGGTGTCGCGGAAGTCCAGGCCGATGTCGAGGATCGGCGAGGAGTGGGTGAGCGCGCCCACGGCCAGGTAGTCGACGCCTGCGGCGGCGTAGGCACTGGCGGTGTCGAGGGTGAGCCGGCCGGAGGACTCCAGGACCGCGCGGCCGCCGACGAGCGCGACGGCCTCCTCGGTCCGGGACGGGGTGAAGTTGTCCAGCAGGATCAGGTCGGCTCCCGCCTCCAGGACCTCGCGGACCTGGTCCAGGGTGTCGACCTCGACCTCGATCGGTACGTCCGGGAACTCGTCACGCACCCGCTTGAACGCCTCGGCGACGCCACCCGCCGCGATGACGTGGTTGTCCTTGACCAGCGCGGCGTCGGAGAGCGACATCCGGTGGTTGACGCCGCCGCCGCAGCGCACCGCGTACTTCTCCAGGGCGCGCAGGCCCGGGGTGGTCTTGCGGGTGTCGCGGACCTTCGTCTTCGTGCCTTCGAGCACATCGGCCCAGGCGCGGGTCGCGGTCGCGATGCCGGAGAGCCTGCAGAGCAGGTTGAGCGCGCTGCGCTCGCCGGTGAGCAGGTCGCGGGTGCGGGTGGTGACGGTCAGCAGCTTCTGGCCGGGGGCGACGCGGTCGCCGTCCTCGACATGGCGCTCGACCTCGAACTCGGCCGTGCAGACGATGGAGAGGACGGCCTCGGCGACGCGCAGACCTGCGACGACACCGGCCTCGCGGGCGGTGAAGTCACCGGTGGCCATGGCCTCCTCGGAGACCGTGGCGACGGTCGTGACGTCCACACCGCCGTCGAGGTCCTCCTCGATGGCGACGTGCGCGACGTCCTCGACCTGGACCGGGTCGAGGCCCGCGTCGGCGAGCAGCTGGGCGAGGTCGGGGTCGAGACCGCACTCCAGGGGGTCCAGCTCGTAGCCTTCCTCCCCGCCGCAGCCGCAGGCGTCCCCGCAGCCGCCCGCGGCCGGTGCGGGCGCGCCGATCTGGATCAGCGGTACGTCCACGGGTGTGGGGCGCGGATTCTCTTCGGGCGTGCTCACGGTTACGGCTCCTCGGGAGTGGGGTGGTTCGTGGGTGCTGTTGCGCAGTCTGGTGCCCCCGCCGCGCGTACGGGCGGGAATGCCTCGGACTCCGTACGGGCCAGGACCAGCTGCCGGTCGGGGGTGAGCCGGACGACGAGGTGGCGGCGCCAGGTCTCGTCGTCGCGCTCGGGCCGGTCCTCGCGCCAGTGGCAGCCGCGGGTCTCCTCGCGCTCCCGGGCGGCAGCGACCAGGACGCGCGAGACGAGGAGGAGGTTGGTGGCCTCCCATGCCTCGACGCCGGGCACCGCGACCTTGGGCTCGGCCGCCTCGGCGACGACGGCGGCGCTGCGGTGCAGGGCCTCCAGCTCGTCGGCGGCGGTGGCGAGGCTGGCGGCGGAACGGAGGACTCCGGCGCCCTGGGTCATGATCCGCTGGATCTGCGGCCGCACCTCGGGGGCAAGGAGCGGGGAGGGAGCGGGGAGTCCGGCGGCCGGCATTTCGGAGGCCGGTGCCTGCGCGGTGCGCGGACCCTTCGCGACGATGTCCGCAGCAATGCGCTCGGCGAAGACCAGCCCCTCCAGGAGCGAGTTGGACGCCAGCCGGTTCGCGCCGTGCACGCCCGTGCAGGCGACCTCTCCGCACGCGTACAGACCCGGGACCGTCGTCCGGCCGCACAGGTCGGTGCGGATGCCGCCGGAGGCGTAGTGCGCGGCGGGCGCCACCGGGACGGGTTCGGTGATCGGGTCGATGCCGTGGGCGCGGCAGGACGCCAGGATCGTGGGGAACCGCTGCTCCCACATCTCGGCGCCGAAGTGGCGGGCGTCGAGATACATGTGCTCGGTGCCGTGCAGCTGCATCTGGCGGGTGACGGCCTTGGCGACGATGTCGCGGGGCGCCAGCTCCGCCAGTTCGTGCTGTCCGGCCATGAACCGCGTACCGGACGCGTCGACGAGATGGGCGCCCTCGCCCCGTACCGCTTCCGATACGAGGGGCTGCTGGCCCTCGGAGTCCGCGCCGAGGAAGAGGACCGTCGGGTGGAACTGGACGAACTCGAGGTCGGAGACCTCCGCACCGGCCCGCAGGGCGAGCGCGACACCGTCGCCGGTGGAGACCGGCGGGTTGGTGGTGGCGGAGAAGACCTGGCCCATGCCGCCGGTGGCAAGGACCACCGCGGGGGCGTGGACCGCGCCGACGCCGTCGTGCTGGCCCTCGCCCATGACGTGCAGGGTGACGCCCGCGGTACGCCCTTCGGCGTCCGTCAGCAGGTCCAGCACCAGGGCGTTCTCCACGGTGTGGAGGGCGGCGGAGCGGACCGCCTCGACCAGGGCGCGGGAGATCTCGGCGCCCGTCGCGTCCCCGCCCGCGTGGGCGATACGGCGGCGGTGGTGGCCGCCCTCGCGGGTGAGCGCGATGTCGCCGGTGTCGGTGGTGTCGAAGTGCGCGCCGGTCTCGATCAGGCGGCGTACGGCGTCGGGGCCCTCGGTGACCAGGGTCCGCACCGCGGACTCGTCGCACAGGCCCGCGCCCGCGACCAGGGTGTCGGCCAGGTGCTGTTCGGGGGTGTCGCCCTCGCCGAGCGCCGCCGCGATGCCGCCCTGCGCCCAGCGGGTGGAGCCGTCGTCGAGACGGGCCTTGGTGACGACGACGGTGGCCAGGCCCGCTGCCGCGCAACGCAGCGCGGTGGTGAGGCCGGCGACGCCGGAGCCGACCACCACGACATCCGCGTCGATGGCCCAGCCGGGGGCGGGGGCGGTCAGCCGTATTCCGGTCACGTGTCGGCTCCGAAGGTCAGCGGGATGTTGTCGATGAGTCGGGTGGCACCCACCCGCGCGGCCACGGCGAGGATCGCGTCACCGGTGGTCCGGTCGTCGGGGATCTCGGTGAAGTCAGACGGGTCCACGAGCGCCAGATAGTCCAGTGCGAGCGGGGGCTGCGCGGCGGCCGCGTCGTCGAGGATCGTGCGTGCGGCAGCGCGTACCGCCGCGGGTCCGTCGTCGGGCCGGGCCCAGGCCACCGCCTGGGTGTCGGCGGCCGCGCGGACCTCGCCGAGGCGGGTGAGCGCGGCGGCCCGGCCCGTCGTCGCCGTAGTGGTCTGCGCGCGGGCGTGCAGCGCCTGCTGGGCGGCGAGCCGGTCCCGGGCGGCGAACAGGGCCCGGGAGAGAGCGAGGGCGGTGCGGCGCTCCTCGGCGTCGAGGAAACGGTTGCGGCTGGAGAGCGCGAGTCCGTCGGGCTCGCGGACCGTCTCCACGCCGACGATCTCCACCGGGAAGTTCAGATCGCGCACCATGCGGCGGATCAGCGCCAGCTGCTGGGCGTCCTTCTGTCCGAAGAACGCGGCATCGGGGCGGGTGAGGTGCAGCATCTTGGCGACGACGGTCAGCATCCCGTCGAAGTGTCCCGGGCGGGACACACCTTCCAGACGCTCACCCATCAGGCCCGCGTCAATCCTGACCTGCGGTTCGCCGCCGGGGTAGACCTCGTCGACGGACGGGGCGAAGACGGCGTCGGCGCCGGCCGCGCCCGCGACGGCGAGATCGGCGTCGAGGGTACGGGGGTAGCGGTCGAGGTCCGCCGCCTCACCGAACTGCAGCGGGTTGACGAAGACGGTGACGACGACTTGGCCGTCCGGGCCCGCGGCGGTGCGTGCGGCACGGATCAGGGTGGCGTGGCCCTCGTGCAGGGCACCCATCGTCATGACGACGGCCCGCGGCCCCTTCCGTGCGCCGAACGCGTCGAGTTCGGCCGCTGTACGCAGCAGCGTGGTTGCTCCGGTCGTGTTCATCGGATCCCTCCCGGTCCGGTGCTGCCCGCGCCGCCCGTACCGGTCGCGTCGTCGGACAGGACGCCGAGCAGGTCCTCCGCCAGTTCCGGCTTGAGCAGGCCGTGCGCGAGCGCCCGGTCGGCGGTGGCACGGGCCATAGCGAGGTAACCGGCCACGGTCTGCGGGGCGTGCCTGCGCAGCTCGCCGATGTGCGCGGCGACCGTGCCTGCGTCGCCGCGGGCCACCGGGCCGGTCAGCGCGTTGTCACCGGAGCGCAGCGCGTTGTCGAGTGCGGCGCCGAGGAGCGGGCCGAGCATCCGGTCGGGGGCCGCGACCCCCGCCGTGCGCAGCAGCTCCATCGACTGTGCGACCAGGGTGACCAGGTGGTTCGCGCCGAGGGCGAGCGCCGCGTGGTAGAGCGGACGGGACTCCTCCGCGATCCATTCGGGTTCGCCGCCCATCTCGATGACCAACGCCTCGGCCGCGAGCCGCAGCTCCTCGGGGGCGGTGACGCCGAAGGAGCAGCCGGCCAGCCGCTGTACGTCGACAGCGGTGCCGGTGAACGTCATCGCCGGGTGCAGGGCGAGCGGCAGGGCGCCGGCCCGCAGTGCGGGGTCCAGGACCCGGGTCCCGTAGCGCCCCGACGTGTGGACGATCAGCTGTCCCGGGCGGACCGCGCCCGTCTCGGCGAGGCCCTCGACCAGGCCTGGCAGGGCGTCGTCGGGGACGGTCAGCAGCACTAGCTCGGCGCGGGCGAGCACCTCTGCGGGCGGCACGAGGGGGACGTCGGGCAGAAGCGTGGCGGCGCGGCGCACGGACGCGTCGGAGACACCCGAGACGGCGACCGGGCGGTGTCCGGCGAGCTGCAGGGATGCGGCGAGGGCGGGGCCGACGCGGCCCGCGCCCACGACGCCGACGGTGAGGCGGGCGGGACGGTCCCTCGCGTCGAGGGGCTCCCTGGGTGTTGTTGCGTTCACGCGGCGATGGCCTTCCGTTCCAGTCCGCGGGGGGTACCGGACGATTTCTCTGCATGCTACGCCAGCGTTTCGTCCGGGCTTCCGGCCGTCCACAGGCTGTGGACGAACACGTGGATCGCCGACGGGGCAGGGGCCGCGAAATGGTGTGAGCGGGGGCGGTGTTCTGCGTGATGATCGTCCCATGGCAGACACGGATGAGCAGGTGCAGGTGCAGGTACGGGACGAGGTACGGGGTGGCTCCCCGGACGACGAACAGACGGAGCGCCTTCGCCGGATCGGCGCCTGGCGGCGGGCCGAGCGGGTCCTGGCGCGGCTTAACGTCGACCGCACCCTCGGGGAACAGCTGGCCGACCTCGCCGCGCACGCCACGTCCGTCGCCGACCCGGACCAGCCCGCGGACATCTACGGGGACGGCGTCGTCGCCCAGCTGGAGACGCGGATCGCCGGGCTGCTGGGCATGGAGGCGGCGGCGTTCTTCCCGACCGGGACGATGGCGCAGCAGGTCGCCCTGCGCTGCTGGGCGGGGCGAACCGGCAATCCGACCGTGGCGCTGCACCCGCTCGCCCACCCCGAGGTGCACGAGCGCGGCGCGCTGGGGGTGGTGAGCGGGCTGCGTACCGTCCACCCGACGTCCGCGCCGCGGCTGCCCACCGCGGAGGAGATCCGCGACTTCGCCGAACCGTTCGGCACGCTGATGCTGGAGCTGCCGCTGCGCGACGCCGGTTTCGTCCTGCCGGAGTGGGAGGAGCTGGAGGCCGTGGTGGCGGCCGCGCGCGAACGTGATGCAGTGGTGCACATAGACGGCGCGAGGCTGTGGGAGTGCGCCCCCCGGTTCGGGCGCGGGCTGCCGGAGATCGCGGCGCTGGCGGACAGCGTGTACGTGTCGTTCTACAAAAGCCTCGGCGGGCTGTCGGGGGCGGCGCTCGCCGGTCCCGAGTCCCTGATCGAGGAGGCGCGCACCTGGCGCCACCGGTACGGCGGGCAGCTCTTCCAGCAGTTCCCGGCGGCGCTGGCCGCGCTGATCGGCCTGGAACGGGAGCTGCCGAAACTGGCTTCGTACGTGGCGCAGGCGAAGGTGGTGGCCGGGGCGCTGACCGAGGGGTTCGCGGAGTCAGCGGTGCCGTGGTTCCGGGTGCATCCGGAGCCGCCTCACACGCATCAGTTCCAGGTGTGGCTGCCGTACCCGGCGGATGTCCTGACGGAGGCGGGAGTGCGGCAGGCGGAGGAGACGGGCTTGGCGCTCTTCCGCAGGTGGCACCCGGCCGCCGCGGGGCCGCCCGGGATGTCGTACACGGAGGTCACGGTGGCGGAGGCGGGGCTGGAGTGGACGAAACGGGATGTGCGGGAAGCGGTGGGGGAGTTCGTGCGGCGGCTGGCTTAGAGCCTGTCGGGTGACCTTCGATCGGAAAGCGGACGCGGTCTGGTGCGTGCGATTCCAAGGCGCCGGAAGGCCCTCGGATGAGGTCTCCCCTGC
>NZ_JBSFYR010000111.1:0-7829 GCF_053599875.1 Streptomyces sp. NPDC005151
GCAGGGGAGACCCCATCCGAGGGCCTTCCGGCGCCTTGGAATCGCACGCACCAGACCGCGTCCGCTTTCCGATCGAAGGTCACCCGACAGGCTCTAAGACCGACCGGCAAATGGGGGGCGGCGTCACGGGGCTGGGGCGCGCACCTCGCGGCGTTGTCGTCAATCACCATGGCTCCGCCATGTCTCAATCCTCCGCCTTGCAGCTGCACGCACCCAGCCCCGCTCCTTCTCCCACCCCCCATTTGCCGGTCGGTCTAACTCTGCGGAAGTCGGTACTGGCCGCCCGGGAGCGGCTCGACCAGGCCGTCGGCGACCAGGCCGTCCAGCGCCCGTGCCCGTTGCACCGGCTCGTCCCACACGGTGTCCAGTGCCGCCTGTGACACCGGGGTCACCGCCTCGCGCAGAACGGCGAGCAACCGTCCGCGCACCTGCCGGTCCGTACCGGCGTAGGTCTGACCGCGGCGCGGAGGCCCCTCGTGCGCGGGCTTCCCGGCCAGCCGCCAGGCGCACTGCGTCGCGATCGGGCATTGCGTGCAGTCCTCGTTCTTGGCGGTGCAGACGAGCGCGCCGAGTTCCATCGTGGCTGCCGCCCAGCGGGCCGCGCGTTCGTCCTCGTCGGGGAGGAGCGCGCGGGCGAGCTTCCGCTCGGCGGCGGTGGTCGCGTTCGGCGGGTACTGAATGCCGGTCGCGGCCCGGGCGAACACCCGGCGGACGTTCGTATCGAGCACGGGATGCCGCTGCCCGTACGCGAACGAGGCCACGGCCGCCGCTGTGTACTCACCGATCCCGGGCAGTGCGAGCAGCTGGCCGTGCTCGCTCGGTACGTCGCCGCCGTGCCGTTCCGTTATTGCCTGCGCGGCGCCGTGCAACCGCAGCGCACGCCGCGGGTAACCGAGCCGGCCCCACGCGCGGACCGCTTCACCGGGCGGCTCGGCGGCCAGGTCGGCGGGGCGCGGCCAGCGGGCCAGCCACTGTTCGTACACCGGGATGACCCGGCTGACGGGGGTCTGCTGCAGCATGAACTCGCTCACCATCACACCCCAGGCACCCGCCTCGGGGCGGCGCCAGGGCAGATCGCGGGCGTGCTGGTCGAACCACCCGATCACGGGAGTGTGGAGGGATGTGGGGGGCGTCTGTGTCGCAGTCATGGCAGTCATCGCATGCCGATCCTGACACGGAAGGGCAGACGATGGTCATGGTCACGGTGGTGTCGCCCCGCTTGAGGGCCCTTGGGGTGATAACGCCACCCGTCTGTCCCCACGACGAGACCCGGTCAGCGTCTTCGCCCGGGCTGCCGCCCGTGCTTTCGCCCAGGCCCCGGCCCGATCAGCGATCTGTGCTGTGGCCCCGGGCAGGGCCGCCCGCCCCCGGGCCGGATATCCAGACCGCGAGGGATGCCCGGCGGTCCCGCACCGTCCGGGCGAGCGAGCGCGTCGGACGGGACAGCAGGACGGTCACCAGCGCCGCCACGGATCCGCCCACCAGCAGCCCCACCGCGACATCGTGCGGATAGTGCACCCCGACAAAGACCCGGGAGAGCGTCATCAGCAGCGCCATCGGCACTGTGAACCAGGCCGTGCGCGGCCGGGCGCACGCCAGTGCGACGGTGGCGGCGCCGGCTATGGCCGCGTGATTGCTCGGGAACGACCAGTCGCCCCTCGACGGGCAGGGCGCCAACGAGGCTGCCGCGCCGACGACCGCACGACGCGGGCGTTCCTCGTCCACGACCGTCTTGAGCACCTCACTGACGACATATGGCCTCCCCCGCGACAGGGAGTGGGCTCCCGGCGCCCTGCGACTTTGCTTGCGGCGTTGTCGTCGGTCACCGACGCTCCGCGTCGACTCCGTCCTCCGCCGTGCCATCGAAGCCGCATGACGCCGCTCGCTGATCCACTCCCTGCCGCGGGGGAGGCCGATAGCCGACCGCCGTCGCGAGGGGCGCAAGCACCGAGCGGGCCAGGGCTCCCGCATGTTCTCCGCGCGCCCGCCACCAGCCGACGACGAACAGGACGCCGAGGACCAGCAGCCCGAGTTCCGTCCATATTTCGGCGAGATGCTGCACCCACGGTGGCGCGCCGTGTGCGAAGTCGGTGATGTCCCTGTACACAGCCTCAGTGGTCGCACTCTTCATGTGACTGACCGTAGGCAACGGTGCGCGGTCGTCACATTGCGCGATCGTCAGGGGCCGCACCTGACGAAAGTAGAGGTCGGAATCCAGCCACCCCATGATGATGATCCGCAAAACTTGAGGGTCGGAGCGGCGGGTGGGGCGGGAGTTGGCGCGGATCTCTCGTACAGTTTGCGCCGTGGGATCTCTGCGCAATCCGATCGGGCCGCTACCCTCCACCATCTACTGGCGGCGGAGGGCCGTAGCGGCGACGCTGATTGCGCTGCTCGCGCTGCTGATCGTATGGGCCGTCACCTCCAGTGGGAGCAAGGGGAACAAGGACGATTCCCGGCCCAATGGGTCCGGCCCCGCACACTCCATCGGTCCTGGACCTGCCAGTACCGGGCCGGCCATCAGTCAACAGCCGGGCGGGCGCGACGAGTCGGGCACCACCGACGGCAGCAGCGGTACCGACGCGGGCTCCGAGGACACCACGGGCGGGACGGGCGACGGCAGCAACGGCGCCCCCGGCACCGGATCGGATTCCGGCAGCGCGTCCGGCGGCGGAACCGAGGGCCGGCAGGTCCCGGCCGGCTCCTCGATTCCCGACTGCACCGCTTCCGCACTGCAGTTGACCCTGCGCACCGGGCTCAGGTACGGCCCCGGCGAGAAGCCGAAGTTCCAGTTGATCGCCAAGAACACCTCGTCCACCGCCTGCAAGGCCGACTTCGGACCGAAGAGCGCGGTGCTCACCGTCACCGAGGCCGGTGGCGATGACGCCGAGGTGTGGTCCTCCAAGGACTGCCCGCGCAACGCGGGCAGTGTGCTGCTGGAGGTCCCGGCGGGCGCGACCATCGTTCACGCCGTGGAGTGGGACCGGCAGAAGAGCGCTCCGCAGTGCGCGACGCCGTCCGCAGGATCCGCGGGGCCGGGTACGTACCTCGTCGAGGCGAAGGCCGCCGGCGAGCCCCTGCAGCGCGCATCGTTCGTCCTCGCGAAGGACTGACGCGAAAGGCCCACTTGCGAAGTAACGGCGTGCGAAGGGCCAGTTCGAGAAGGACGAGTCCGCGAGGAGCCGACGCGAACGGCCGACGGGAAAGACCGGCTCGCGCAGTACCGGCCCGCCAATGACCGGCCCGCGAAGTGCCGACATGCTGAGCAGGACGTGAACACGGTCCCACACGCACGTCGGGGCCCGGTCAACCGACCGGGCCCCGAGCCGACGTGAGACCCGCCCCCTACACGTACCGCTCAAGAATCGACGACTCGGCCAGCCGCGAGAGCCCCTCGCGCACGCTCCGCGCCCGCGCCTCGCCGACCCCGTCCACCGTCTGGAGATCGTCCACGCTCGCCGCGAGCAGCTTCTGCAGTCCTCCGAAGTGCTCCACGAGCCGGTCGATGATCGCTCCGGGCAGTCGCGGCACCTTCGCCAGCAGCCGGAAGCCGCGCGGCGAGACCGCCGAGTCCAGGGTCTCGGGCGAGCCGCTGTACCCCAGGGCCCGCGCCACGACGGGCAGTTCGAGCAGCTCGGTATGAGAGAGCGCGTCCAGCTCGGTCAGCGCCTCCGCGACCGTACGGGACCGCTTCGCGGTCGGCTCCGGCACATAGTCGCGCACGACCAGCTCGCGCTCCGGCTCGACGCCCGCGATCAACTCGTCGAGCTGGAGCGAGAGAAGCCGGCCGTCGGTGCCCAGCTCCACCACGTACTCGGCGATCTCGGTCGCGATCCGGCGCACCATCTCCAGCCGCTGTGCGACGGCCGTCACATCGCGGACCGTCACCAGGTCCTCGATCTCCAGCGCGGAGAGCGTGCCCGCCACCTCGTCGAGCCGGAGCTTGTACCGCTCCAGGGTGGCGAGGGCCTGATTGGCGCGCGACAGGATCGCGGCGGACTCCTCCAGGACCCGGCGCTCCCCGTCCACGTACAGCGCGATCAGACGCATCGACTGCGAGACCGAGACGACAGGGAAGTTGCACTGCTTGGAGACCCGGTCCGCCGTGCGGTGGCGGGTGCCGGTCTCCTCGGTGGGGATGGAGGCGTCCGGGACCAGCTGCACGCCGGCCCGGAGGATCTTGCTCATGTCCTTGTCGAGGATCAGCGCCCCGTCGAGCTTGGCCAGCTCGCGCAGTCGCGTCGCGGTGAACTCGACATCCAGCACGAAGCCGCCGGTGCACATGGACTCGACGGTCTTGTCCATGCCCAGCACGATCAGCCCGCCGGTGTTGCCACGGAGAATGCGTTCCAGGCCGTCCCGCAAGGCCATTCCGGGCGCGACGGCGCTCAGCGAGGCGCGCATCAGCGCCTCGTTACCGGTGCCTTGGCCGGACTTTCCGGGCGATGCTGCCCGGTCGTTGGCTGCCACAGCACTCCTCCGGTTACAGGTTTGCGGTGCCCTTACGTCCCTCATACCGTTCGTACGGACGGGCGAGACCAGGGCAAAGTCTACCGGCGCGCGTTGTCCTCCCGTGGGGCCTCCGTACGAGACCGGCGCGGGAGCACTCTCAGCGCGTCGCCCATGTTGGCGACTTCCGTGACCTTCATACCGGCCGGGACCTTCCCCGGGTCGGTCGGGACCAGTGCGTGGGTGAAGCCCAGCCGGTGTGCCTCGGCCAGTCTGCGCTGCACCCCGGTCACGCGTCTGACCTCGCCCGCGAGGCCCACTTCGCCGATCGCCACCAGGTTCTTGGGCAGTGGTGTGTCGCTTGCCGCACTGGCCAGCGCCAGTGCGACCGCGAGGTCGGCGGCGGGCTCGGAGAGCTTCACACCGCCGACCGTCGCGCTGTAGATGTCCCGCTTTCCGAGCGAGCTGATCCGGCCGCGCTGCTCCAGAACGGCCAGCATCATCGAGACCCGGGACGTCTCGAGCCCGGAGGTGGTGCGCCGGGGCGACGGGATCTGCGAATCGACCGTCAGCGCCTGCACTTCGGCGACGAGCGGGCGACGTCCCTCCAGGGTGACTGTGAGACAGGTGCCGGGTACGGGTTCGTCGCGCCGGGTGAGGAAGAGCCCGGACGGATCGGCGAGGCCGGTGATGCCCTCGTCGTGCAGTTCGAAACAGCCGACCTCGTCCGTCGCGCCGTACCGGTTCTTCACGCCGCGGACCAGCCGGAGGCGTGCATGACGGTCGCCCTCGAAGGACAGCACCACGTCGACGAGGTGCTCCAGCAGCCGCGGTCCGGCGATCGCGCCGTCCTTGGTGACGTGGCCGACCAGCAGCGTGGACATGCCGCGATCCTTGGAGGCGCGGATGAGCGCTCCGGCGACCTCCCGGACCTGCGCCATACCGCCGGGCGCACCGTCGATCTCGGGCGAGGCGACGGTCTGTACGGAGTCGAGGACGAGCAGGGACGGCTTGACCGCGTCCAGATGGCCGAGGACCGCGGAGAGGTCGGTCTCGGCCGCGAGGTAGAGGTGGTCGTTGATCGCGTGGATCCGGTCGGCACGCAGCCGCACCTGGCTCGCGGACTCCTCCGCGGTGACATAGAGGGTGCGGTGCTCGTCACTGGCTGCCTTGGCTGCCACGTCCAGCAGGAGCGTCGACTTACCCACGCCCGGCTCGCCCGCGACCAGCACCACAGCGCCGGGGACCAGCCCGCCGCCGAGCACCCGGTCCAGCTCGTCGACACCGGTCGACCGGGCGGTGGCCTGCCGGCTGTCGACCTGGCCGATGGGGAGAGCGGCCGTGCTCACGCGGCCGGCCGCCGTCGTCCGTACGGCAGGGGCACCGCCGAATTCCTCGACCGTCCCCCATGCCTGGCATTCGGGGCAGCGGCCGAGCCACTTGGCGGTGGTCCAGCCGCATTCGGTGCAGCGATAGGACGGCCGGTCCTTCGCGGATTTCGTACGGGCAGCCATGGCGCCACCGTATAGGTGAGGACTGACAACACCGCCCGGCGCGGGTGCATGGGCGGTCGCGGTGGCAGGGAACGGAGAGGAGGCTCCGGCGGAATCAGGGGCTCCTGTTCCATTTTGAGCGATACGTTCACCCGTAAGGGTTAAAAGTGGGCAAGAGACGCCAAGAACATGCCTTGCCCTGCCTACGGTCGCCGGGTGACGAGCAGCAGACTGGAGACCCCTACATCCACCACCGGCGCACACCGGACGCAGCGCCGTGCGCCCCACTCGTCGCCGCAGAGACCGCCCGCCCGTTACGAGCCGCATCTCGACGGCCTGTTCACCTACTGCCTCTCCGTGCTCTGCGACCACGACAGCGCCGTCGAGGCGCTCGGGAGTGTGCTCGCCATCGCGGAACGGCAGGACGGGCGGTGCCCCGCGGGTGAGGAGGAACGTAAAACCTGGCTGTACGCGCTGGCCAGGTGGACGTGCCTGCGCAAGCTCGCCGAGCAGAAACGGGGTCGTCAGGCGCATCGCCAGCAGCCGGGGAAGCAGTCGGGCGGGAAGTTTCCCAGGGGGGCGCGTTCGGAAAACCGTACGTTCCCGGCCGTCACCCCACCTCCGGCCACCAGCGAGGCGGGCCTCACGAACGCCCCCGCTCCGCCCCCCGATTCCACCCCGGCCGCCGAAGCGCACCGCCGCGAACTCGCGCAGCTCGCCTGGCCCGAAGCGGCCGGCACCACCCCCGAACAACGCGAAGCGCTCGAACTGGCCGTACGCCACCGCCTCGCCCCGAGCGCCGTGGCCGCCGTCCTCGGCCTCGAACCCGCGACCGCCCGCGAGATCCTCGCCGCCGCGGCCTGCGAGGTGGAACGCACCCGCGCCGCCCTCGCCGTCGTCGAGACCGGCAACTGTCCCACCGTCGCCCGTCTCACCGGCGACCGCCGGGTCTTGCTCTCCGCCGCCCTGCGCCGCGAACTCGTCCGTCACGTCGACGACTGCCCCCGCTGCCGTCGCGCCGCCGAACGGGCGGGCGCCGAGGGCCCCTGGCCGGGCGGTGCCTTGACCCCTGCGGCCGCGCTGCCGGTCGCGGAGGCGCCGCGGCCGTCCGCATACGTCGCGATGATCCATGCCCAGAGGAATCGGTCCGGCAGTCCGCGCTTCGACCGGGCGGGCTTCCCGGTGGACCCCAAGGACCACGCCGCGCGCCGGGACCGGCTCCGGGCGAGGGTCGTGACGACGACGGTGGTGGCGACGGTTGTCGCCGCCCCCGTGATTGCCCTGTGGTCCGCCTATCGGGGGGCGCCGCTGACCGGCGAGGGGCACGATGGAGCGTCGGTCACCGCGGCCGGGACGGACGACCGGCGCGGTCTCGACGGCGACCCGTACGACCGCTACGAGAATGCGGGCAACGCCAGCCCCGAGCCCGGCGCCCGCTTCAAGGACGGCAGCCGTACACCGGATGTCTCTGCCGAGGTCATCAGCTCGGGGACGGGACAGCACGGCCCCAGCAGGATCCGGGTCACGGCCCGTTCCTCCGGTGGCGCGACGCTGATCACGCTGACGGCCTCGGGCGGCGCGCCCGTGGCCTGGTCGGCGCGGGCGGATGTGCCCTGGCTGCGCCTCAGCAGGTCCTCCGGCACCCTTGCCGCAGGTGAGAGCGTCACGATCCGCGTCCTCGTCGACCATGCGAGGGAACCGGCGGGTGCCTGGGGTGCCCGTATCGGCCTCGCCCCATCGGGCTCGGCGGTGGCGATCAGCGGGTACGGAGCGACGTCGTCCGGCGGCCCGTCCGCCCCGCCGCCGTCCTCACCCGGTCCCACGGCTCCGTCGCCGGACCCGACTCAGCCACCGTCACCGGACCCGTCGAACTCGTCCAGTCCGTCC
>NZ_JBSFYR010000111.1:7928-21066 GCF_053599875.1 Streptomyces sp. NPDC005151
AGACCCCGGGACGAGTCCGTCCGACCCCGGGACGAGTCCGTCCGACCCCGGGACGAGTCCGTCCGACCCCGGGACGAGTCCGTCCGACCCCGGGACGAGTCCGTCCGACCCCGGGACAAGTCCGTCCGACCCGGCGCCGACGGGCTGAATGCCGACCTCGGCCCGTCGGTCCTCAGTCCAGCGGGTCACTGGGCCCCTGGGCCTCCGCGGGTCCTACCGGATCCGCGGGATGCGGCGCCATCGGCAGCAGCGAGGACAACCGCTCCTCGCACAGCTCGACCAGCCGCTCGTACGCCTCCTTGCCCATCAGCTCGGTGAGCTCGGGCCGGTAGGAGACGTAAACCGGCTCCCCGGCCCCGTGCGCCGAGGTCGCCGACGTGCACCACCAGTGCAGATCGTGACCGCCCGGACCCCAGCCCCGGCGGTCGTACTCGCCGATCGAGACCTGGAGCACGCGCGTGTCGTCGGGGCGGTCGATCCAGTCGTACGTACGCCGGATCGGCAGCTGCCAGCACACGTCCGGCTTGGTTTCCAGGGGCTCCTTGCCCTCGCGCAGCGCCAGGATGTGCAGTGAGCACCCGGCTCCGGCCGCGAATCCGGGCCGGTTCTGGAAGATGCAGGACCCCTTCCAGCGGCGCGTCTGGCGTTCGCCGTCGTCGTCGACCTCGACCCAGCCCGTCTCCGTACCGACGTCGTGGAACTGCCACAGCTCCGGGGTCAGCCGGGAGACGTGGTCCGCCACCCGCTTCTCGTCGTCCTCGTCGGAGAAGTGCGCACCCAGCGTGCAGCATCCGTCGTCCGCACGGCCCGCCTGGATGCCCTGGCAGCCACTGCCGAAGATGCAGGTCCACCTGGAGGTCAGCCAGGTCAGGTCGCAGCGGAAGATCTGCTCGTCGTCCGCGGGATCGGGGAACTCGACCCAGGCGCGTGCGAAGTCGATCCCCTTCTCGTCTTCGGACCGGTCAGGCCCGTTCTTTTCCGGCTGCTGCATCTCCTGCTTCGTTCTCTGCTTCTTCGTGATTTTGCCCGGCTTCGCCTTTTTCGTCTTTGGCACGGGCCAAGAGTAAGTCCGCGGGAGCAGTAGCGTTCCGCGTATGAGACTCGGAGTCCTCGACGTGGGGTCGAACACGGTTCATCTGCTGGTGGTGGACGCGCATCCCGGCGCCCGCCCGCTGCCCGCGCACTCGCACAAGGCGGAGCTGCGCCTGGCCGAACTCCTCGATGCGGACGGAGCGATCGGCCCCCAGGGCGTGGACCGGCTCGTGTCGACGATCGCCGGTGCGCTGCAGGCCGCCGAGGACAAGGGCTGCGAGGACGTGCTGCCGTTCGCCACGTCCGCGGTGCGGGAAGCGAGCAACGCCGACCAGGTGCTGACCCGGGTACGGGAGGAGACGGGCGTCGATCTCGCCGTCCTCAGCGGCGAGGAGGAGGCCCGGCTCACCTTCCTCGCGGTCCGCCGCTGGTTCGGCTGGTCGGCGGGGAAGCTGCTGGTCCTCGACATCGGCGGCGGCTCGCTGGAGATCGCGTACGGCATCGACGAGGAGCCCGACGCCGCCGTGTCGCTGCCGCTCGGGGCCGGGCGCCTCACCGCCGGCTGGCTGCTGCACGACCCGCCGGACCCGGCGGAGGTGAAGGTGCTGCGCCGCCACGTGCGGGCCAGCATCGCCCGTACGGTCGGCGAGTTCAGCCGCTTCGGCCGCCCCGACCACGTCGTGGCGACCTCCAAGACGTTCAAGCAGCTCGCCAGGATCGCAGGCGCCGCGCGCTCCGCCGAGGGTCTCTACGTGCAGCGCACCCTCACCCGGAAGGCCCTGGAGGAATGGGTGCCCAAGCTGGCGGCCATGACAGCCGACCAGCGCGGCCGGCTGTCCGGTGTCTCCGAGGGGCGGGCCGCGCAGCTGCTCGCCGGGGCGATGGTCGCCGAGGGGGCGATGGATCTCTTCGGTGTGGAGGAGTTGGAGATCTGCCCGTGGGCGCTGCGGGAGGGAGTGATCCTGCGCCGCCTGGACCACCTCCCGACGGCGGCGGCCGCCCTGAACTGACCGCGCGGTCCGCCGGAGGACCGGGGTGACGGGGGAGCGCGGAACGCCGGGAGCGGAGTCATGGCCCTTCTCACTTTCCGCCTCGGCGCCTCGGTGGCGCGCACACTTGCCCCGTACGCTGTCTGCGTGGCAGAACCAGTGGTGCGCATCCCGGATGCGAAGGTCGCCCTGTCGACGGCTTCCGTCTATCCGGAGTCGACGGCGACGGCCTTCGAGATTGCCGCGCGTCTGGGCTACGACGGTGTCGAGATCATGGTCTGGACCGATCCCGTCAGCCAGGACATCGAGGCGTTGCGACGCCTCTCGGACTACCACCAGGTACCGATCCTCGCCGTTCACGCGCCCTGTCTGCTGATCACCCAGCGGGTCTGGTCCACCGATCCATGGGTGAAGCTCCAGCGGGCCCGCGCGGCCGCGGAGAAGCTCGGAGCGACGACCGTCGTCGTCCATCCGCCGTTCCGCTGGCAGCGCCAGTACGCGCGCGACTTCGTCACCGGCATCTGGCGGATGGCGGACGAGACGGATGTGCGCTTCGCCGTCGAGAACATGTACCCGTGGCGGTACCGGGACCGCGAGATGCTCGCGTACGCCCCCGACTGGGACGTCACCAACAACGACTACCGCCACTTCACCGTGGACCTCTCGCACACCGCGACCGCCCGCACCGACGGCATGGCCATGGTCGACCGGATGGGCGACCGGCTCGCCCACGTCCACCTCGCCGACGGCAAGGGCTCCAACAAGGACGAGCACCTGGTGCCCGGCCGCGGTGACCAGCCCTGCGCGGAACTGCTGGAGCGCCTGGCGCGTACGGGCTTCGACGGCCATGTCGTCGTCGAGGTCAACACCCGCCGCGCCATGTCCGCAGCCGAACGTGAAGCCGACCTGGCGGAAGCGCTCGCCTTCACCCGGCTCCACCTGGCGTCCTCGTCGGCGCAGGTTCCGCGCTCATGACCCCCGGCAGGGCGGGCGGGAACACCGGCGGCGAGGGCACGGCACACACACCCCCCGAGCGCCCGAAGCGCCGAGGCCGCCCCGCCCGTACGACGGCAGACACCGGCCCCGGCGCCCGCGAACGCATCCTGGAAGCGGCCCGTACCGAATTCGCCGAACGCGGCTACGACAAGACATCGATCCGGGGCATCGCCAAGGCGGCAGGCGTCGACGCCGCACTCGTCCACCACTACTTCGGCACGAAGGACGAGGTCTTCGCGGCGGCGATCGAGGTCTCCTTCGAACCCGCCCTGGTGATCCCGTCCGTCTTGGGCATGGGCACGGACGGCCTGGGGGAGCGGCTCGCCCGCTACTTCATCGGCGTGTGGGAGAATCCGGCGTCCAGGGCTCCCCTGCTGGCGATCATGCGCTCCGCCCTGACGCACGAAGGGGCGGCGAAGGTACTGCGCGGCTTCGTTCTGCGACGGCTGCTGGAGCGGATCGCGGAGGCACTGGACGTACCGGACGCGACGTTCCGTGCGGAACTGGCCGCGTCGCACATGCTCGGGATCGCGATGCTGCGGTACGTGATCCAGGCGGAGCCGCTGGCTTCGGCGGACCCCGAGAAGATCATCGCCATGGTCGCACCGACGCTCCAGCGTTACTTGACGGAGGCCTGACCGCCCCGGGTGACCTTTCGGTCTGTCCGGCGTTCGAGGGCCGGGGTCCCGGGTGGAGCCCCGGTTCCAGGAAGAGGGCGGGCAGGGGGAACGGACCCCGCGCAGCGACCCCCACCCGCCGAGCCGCACCCCGCCCACTCACTGAGCACCCCGTCCCGCATTCCGGACACGGTGTCCAGATCGTGGAGTCGAAGCGTAGGCTCGAAGACAGTCTTTTCTGTCGAAGGAGCGAGAGACGATGCCCCAGCTGAGGTCCCGCACTGTCACCCACGGCCGCAACATGGCGGGCGCCCGCGCCCTTATGCGGGCCTCGGGCGTAGCCGGCGAGGACATCGGCAAGCCGATCATCGCGGTCGCCAACTCGTTCACCGAGTTCGTCCCCGGCCACACCCACCTTGCCCCCGTGGGCAGGATCGTCTCCGACGCCGTCAAGGCCGCAGGCGCCGTCCCCCGTGAGTTCAACACGATCGCCGTCGACGACGGCATCGCGATGGGCCACGCCGGGATGCTCTACAGCCTCCCGTCCCGCGACCTGATCGCCGACTCCGTCGAGTACATGGTCGAGGCGCACTGCGCGGACGCGCTGATCTGCATCTCCAACTGCGACAAGATCACCCCCGGCATGCTGATGGCCGCGATGCGCCTCAACATCCCGACGGTCTTCGTCTCCGGCGGCCCGATGGAGGCCGGCGAGGCCACCCTCGTCGACGGCACGGTCCGCAAGCTCGACCTGATCAACGCGATCAGCGACGCCGTCAACGAGAACGTCTCGGACGAGGACATCCTCCGTATCGAGGAGAACGCCTGCCCCACCTGCGGCAGCTGTTCCGGCATGTTCACCGCCAACTCGATGAACTGTCTGACCGAGGTCCTCGGCCTCTCCCTCCCCGGCAACGGCTCCGTCCTCGCCACGCACACCGCCCGCAAGGCGCTGTACGAGGAGGCCGGCCGCACGGTCGTCGAGATCACCAAGCGCTACTACGAGCAGGACGACGCGACGGTCCTGCCGCGCTCCATCGGCACCCGCGCCGCGTTCGACAACGCGATGGCGCTGGACATCGCCATGGGCGGCTCCACCAACACGATCCTGCACCTGCTCGCCGCCGCGCAGGAGGCCGAGCTGGACTACGACCTCGACGACATCAACGAGGTCTCGCGCCGCGTCCCCTGCCTGTCGAAGGTCGCCCCCAACGTGGCCCCCGGTGGCACGTACTACATGGAGGACGTCCACCGGGCCGGCGGCATCCCCGCCATCCTCGGTGAGCTGCACCGCGGTGGCCTGCTCAACGAGGACGTGCACTCGGTGCACTCCGCCACCCTCGGCGAGTGGCTGAAGAACTGGGACGTCCGCGGTGGCACCCCGTCCCCCGAGGCCGTCGAGCTGTGGCACGCGGCCCCCGGATGCGTGCGTTCCGCGACGGCCTTCTCGCAGTCCGAGCGCTGGGACACCCTCGACCTGGACGCGGCGGGCGGCTGCATCCGCGACATGGAGCACGCGTACTCCAAGGACGGCGGCCTCGCGGTCCTGAAGGGAAATCTCGCCGAGGACGGCTGCGTCGTGAAGACGGCGGGCGTCGACGAGTCGATCTGGACCTTCGAGGGCCCGGCGGTCGTCTGCGAGTCGCAGGACGAGGCCGTCGACAAGATCCTCCGCAAGGAGATCAAGGAGGGCGACGTCGTCGTCATCCGCTACGAGGGTCCGCGCGGCGGCCCCGGCATGCAGGAGATGCTCTACCCCACCTCCTTCCTGAAGGGCCGCGGCCTCGGCAAGAGCTGTGCGCTCGTCACCGACGGCCGCTTCTCCGGCGGAACGTCGGGCCTGTCGATCGGCCACGCATCGCCGGAGGCGGCATCGGGCGGCACGATCGCACTGGTCGAGGACGGCGACCGGATCCGGATCGACATCCCGAACCGCTCGATCGAGCTCCTCGTCCCCGAGGCCGAGCTGACCACCCGCGGTGAGGCGCTGAACGGCGTGTACGCGCCGAAGAACCGCGAGCGCAAGGTCTCGGCGGCGCTGCGGGCGTACGCGGCGATGGCGACGAGCGCGGACCGCGGCGCGGTGCGCGACGTCTCGAAGCTCGGCTGATACGACACCGGATCCCGCACACGCAGTGGCCCCCGGCGTTCTCCATACGCCGGGGGCCACTGCGTGTGCCCGACGAGACGGACGGGTAGTGACTCCACGTATCCGGGCAGATGTCCAGAATCACGCTCATCATGCGTTCTCACGATTGGGGGAGCATGCACATCCCTGTCCGTACCGACGTCCGCATCCACCGCTCGGCGGTCATCGTCTCGGCGATCGCCGCACTGGCGGCCCTCGGCGCCGTCCCGGCCCACGCGGCGTCCGCAGAAGCCACCACCGCGACCGCCGCCACCCCCGCCGGTATCTGCGGATCCGGCTACACCCAGATCGACTCGCACGCCTTCCGCAACTCCACCACCGAACTCGCCCGCGTCTACCTGCTCTACAACGCGAGCACCAAGTCCAACTGCGTGGTCACCCTCCACTCCTCCTCCACCAGCGGTTATGCGCTGCCGACCGGCGCCTGGCTCGATGTGGACGGCGACGGCAAGGGGCAGGCGAAGGACCAGGGCACGTACTCCTCGTACGCCGGTCCGGTACGCCTCGCCGCGGGCAGCCGCTGCGTGAAGTGGGGCGGAATGATCGAGGCGGGCGTCGGTACGTACACGTACACGAGCCCGTGGGAGCACTGCGGCTGATGCCGGACGGCGCTGCTCCGTCCCCCGTAGGGGCAGCGCCGCCGGTACCGCCGCCGACCCGGGGATAATCGACCTCGTGAGCGAGAAAAGCGAAGCCTCCGACGGCACCGAGCCCAGCACCGCGAGCACCGGCACCGCCCCCGGCCCGCAGCCCGAGCCCATCCGCTTCTTCGGCACGACCTGGGTCGAGCACGACGGCCGGTACGGGCTCCGCCGCGTCGGCGTCGCCCTCGGCTCCCTCGCCGCGGCCGTCGCCTCCTGCTTCGTGCTCCGCTTCGCCTACCAGGGCCTGGAGATCGCCGACGTCGGCAGCTTCGTCGGCATCCTGGTCGTCCTGATGTTCGGCGTCTGCAGCGCCATCGCCTTTCGCAAGACCTGGGAAGGGTTCACCCGCCGCCCCGCCGAGCCGGCCGGCGAGGACAATCTGCGCAGCCTGAAGACGATCGGTTTCATCGGCTCGCTGCTCGCGTACTTCTTCCGCTCGTTCCTGGAGGCGCCGGGCGAGAAGCTGCGGCGCACGGAGTACGAGGCGGCCGTCACCCAGTACGCGAAGCGCCGCTCGGCCCGGACCGGAAACCCGGCAGGCCGCAAGACGCCCAAGGACAGGAAACCCCGCCGCAAGTAAGACCGACCGGCAATTGGGGGGCGGCGTCACGGGGCTGGGGCACGCACCTCGCGGCGTTGTCGTCCATCACCATGGCTCCGCCATGGCTCAGTCCTCCGCCTTGCGATGCACGCACCCCAGCCCCGCTCCTTCACCCACCCCCCAATTGCCGGTCGGTCTAACCCCACCCGGGCCAGGATGACCTCCATGCCCCACAGAGACCCCACCACCTTCACCGCCGCTCGCTCCCGCGCTCTCTCCTTCGACCGCGCCGCCGCCCAGTACGCCGCGGCCCGCCCCGGCTACCCGCCCGCCCTCTTCGCCGCGGTCGAAGAGCTCACCGGCCACCCCCTGCGCGGCGCCCGCACCCTCGACGTCGGCGCGGGCACCGGCATCTCCACCCGGCTCCTGTCCGAGCGCGGGCCCACGTCACTGCCGTCGAACCGGGCCCCGGGATGGCGGCGGAACTGCACCGCACGCTCCCGCACGTACCGATCGTGCGCGGCGACGGCAACCGCCTTCCCTTCGCCACCGCCTCGGCCGACCTGATCACGTACGCCCAGTCCTGGCACTGGACCGATCAGACCCGATCCACCTCCGAGGCCCTTCGCGTCCTGCGCCCGGGCGGCGCGCTCGCGCTCTGGTGGAACGTCTCCGATCACGCCGTCCCCTGGATCGCCGGGCAGGACGCCCGACTCCGCCGCTTCCTCGGCGCGGACGACAGCGCCCACGGTTCGCCCGTCCGCTCCCGCGACCTGCCGGCCGAACTCGGCTTCGTACACCGCCTGGTGCCCTGGACCCGCCAGGTCTCTGTCGACACCCACCTCGCCAACCTCGGCAGCCACTCCGCCTTCCTCGTCCTCGGCGAGGAACCCACGCGCCGGTTCCTCGCCGAGGAGCGCGACAGCCTGGCGGAGCTCTTTCCGGACGACACGGTCGAGGAGAGATACGTGGTCTACCTCGGCGTGGCAAGGCGCTGACCCTCACGCCGACCCGGCCTCACCCACGTCCACAACCCCCCGCCTTTCCCGCGCCTCCCGCGCCGCGGCCCATGCCGCGGTCGCCCCCGCCGCGAGTCCCCCCGCCGCGAGCGGTGCGGGCACCACCCGGGCCGCCCGCCGCCACAGCACGAGGACGGCGAGCGTCCCGACCCCCACGACGACGACGGCGCCCGTCACCCCCGTACCCCTGACCAGTCCGGGCAGCCCGCCCAGCTTCTGCCCCATGGACCCGGGGGCCGCCAGGCCGGCGAGCACGAAGATCTGCCCGGGTATCAGCACCAGCCCGATTCCGGCCGGTATCCTGTGCACCACGGCGACCGACACCGCCCGGAACCATTGCCCGAGCCGCAGCGCTCCCAGTCCCACCTGCACCAGACCGGCGGCGAACACCAGCACCCCGAGGGCTCCGGCCTCGTACACGAGCACGGTCAGCCCGGCAGCAGCGCCGCTGACCTGCAGACTGCTGCCCGGCAGTACACCTGTCACCAGACCGCCGACGATCCCGGTGATCAGCCCCAGCTCGGCCGGCACCCGCGACCGCCTGCGCCTCGCTCCACGCTCCGCACCGAGGCCGCCTCCGCGCCCCGAAGGCTGCGCACCGCCCCGATCCCTTGACGGGTGGGCGTGGCGAGGATCAAAATTCATCGCATGATGAATTATTCGGGTGCCGCCATCGAGGCCTGCGGCCTCACGGTCGTACGAGGCAACCGCACCGTCCTGCGCGGCCTCGACTTCACCGTCGAACCCGGCAGGATCACCGGCCTCCTCGGCCCCTCGGGTTGCGGCAAATCCACCCTGATGCGAGCCGTCGTCGGCACCCAGGCCAAGGTCACCGGCACCCTCGACGTCCTCGGCAACCCCGCGGGCCACCCCACCCTCCGCCCGCGCATCGGGTACGTCACCCAGGCGCCGTCGGTCTACACCGACCTCAGCGTCCGGCAGAACCTCGACTACTTCGCGGTGATCCTTCAGCCGGGCCGCAGACACCGGGACGTCCGCCGCGCCGCCGTCGCCCGCGCCCTCACCGATGTCGACCTGACCAGCCATGCGGACGCTCTCGCCGGCACCCTCTCCGGCGGCCAGCTGACCCGTGTCTCCCTCGCCGCCGCCCTGCTCGGCACCCCCGAGCTCCTCGTCCTCGACGAACCGACCGTCGGCCTCGACCCGGTACTCCGCCGCGACCTGTGGAGCCTCTTCCACACCCTCGCCGCCGACCACGGCACCACGCTCCTCGTCTCCTCCCACGTCATGGACGAGGCCGAGCGCTGCCACCGCCTGCTCCTCATGCGCGAGGGCGAGATCCTCGCCGACGGCACCCCCGAGGCACTGCGCACCCACGCCCGGACCGCCACCGTCGAAGAAGCCTTCCTCCGCCTCGTCGACGAGGCCGCCACTTCTCAGGAGAACGCCCGATGAGCACGGCCAACATGCCGCAGCAGGCCCCCGCCACCCCGCAGGCCCCCACCGGCGGCCGTGCCCGGCCCAAACCCCAGGCCCTCAGCCCCGCCCGCACGCTCGCCACCGCCGCCCGCGTCCTGCGCCAGCTGACCCACGACCCCCGCACCGTCGCGCTGCTGCTTCTCATCCCGGTCGTGATGATCACGCTGCTCCGGTACGTCTTCGACGGCAGCCCGCAGACCTTCGATGCCATCGGCGCCTCGCTCCTCGGCATCTTCCCGCTGATCACGATGTTCCTGGTGACCTCGATCGCCACCCTCCGCGAACGCACGTCAGGCACCCTGGAACGCCTCCTCGCCATGCCGCTCGGCAAGGGCGACCTGATCGCCGGCTACGCCCTCGCCTTCGGCGCCGTCGCGATCCTCCAGTCCCTCCTGGCCACCGCGCTCTCGGTCTGGGGGCTCGGGCTCGACGTGGTCGGCTCCCCCTGGCTGCTGCTCCTCGTCGCCCTGCTCGACGCCCTGCTCGGCACGGCCCTCGGCCTCTTCGTCTCCGCCTTCGCCGCGTCCGAATTCCAGGCCGTCCAGTTCATGCCGGCCGTGATCTTCCCGCAGCTCCTGCTCTGCGGACTGTTCATCGCGCGCGACCGGATGGCACCCGCCCTCGAAGCGATCTCGAACGTCCTGCCCATGTCGTACGCGGTCGACGGCATGAACGAAGTCCTCCACCACACCGAGGTCACCGGCAACTTCGTCCGCGACGTCCTGATCGTCTCGGGCTGCGCCCTCCTCGTCCTCGCCCTCGGCGCAGCCACCCTCCGCCGCCGCACCACCTGACGTGCCGGTGCGAGGATGGCGGCGACGACGCACCACCAGAACCGCGTACCACCGCACCGTCCGGAGGGTGAACCGCATGACCCAGACAGTCGCAGTCCTCGGCACCGGCAAGATCGGCGAGGCCCTGCTCAGCGGCATGATCCGGGCGGGCTGGCGCCCGGCCGACCTGCTGGTCACCGCCCGCCGCTCCGAGCGTGCCGAGGAACTCCGTACCCGTTACGGCGTCGAGTCCGTCACCAACGCCGAAGCCGCCAAGCGCGCCGACGTCCTCATCCTCGCGGTCAAGCCCCAGGACATGGGCCGTCTCCTCGACGAACTCACCTCCCATCTCACGGCCGACCGGCTGGTCATCAGCGCCGCCGCCGGTATCACGACCGCCTTCATCGAGGACCGCCTCGCCGCGAAGACTCCGGTCGTACGGGTCATGCCGAACACCCCCGTCCTCGTCGACGAGGGCATGTCCGTCATCTCGGCGGGCAGCCACGCCACCGCCGAACATCTCGCCACCGCCGAGGCGATCTTCGGCGGTGTGGGCAAAACCCTCCGTGTCCCCGAGTCCCAGCAGGACGCCGCGACTGCGCTGTCCGGATCGGGACCCGCGTACTTCTACTTCCTCGTCGAGGCGATGACCGACGCGGGCATCCTGCTCGGCCTGCCCCGCGCCCAGGCCCACGATTTGATCGTGCAGGCCGCCATCGGCGCGGCGGTGATGCTCCGGGACAGCGGCGAACACCCGGTCAAGCTCCGCGAAGCCGTCACCAGCCCGGCCGGCACCACCATCAGTGCCATCCGGGAGCTGGAGAACCACGGCGTACGCGCCGCCCTGATCGCTGCCCTCGAAGCAGCCCGCGACCGCAGCCGCGAGCTGGCCTCGGGCAACGGCTGACCCTCACTTCCCGGCGGCAGCCACCAGCTCCGCACTGGTCACGACCTTCGCGAACCCGCCGCTGTGCAGCGACACAGCGGTGGCCCGCGCCAGCTCGTCCGCGCTCAGCGCCCACCCCCACGGCCCGACCCCGTCGAACGTGTACGTGGCATCGAACGCGAAGAACACCTCGTACCCGAGATTCCCGCCCATCCGCGCCGTCGTCTCCGCGCACATATTGGTCTGGATCCCGGCCACCACGATCTGCCGCACCCCGCCCTCACTGAGCCACGCCCCGAGATCGGGCGTGCCGAGGAAGGCGGAATTCACGGTCTTCGTCAGGAACAGCTCGGGCCCGCTGCCCTTCCCCCGCCGGTCCTCCACGTATCCCTTGAACGCGTTCCCCGAGTACCCGGGCCGCAGCGGCGAATCCGGCTTCGTCGAGTCATGCCGTACGAACACGACGGGCCGCCCACTCGTCTGCCAGGCATCGATGAGCTCCGCGATGTTCCGATCCGCCTCGGGATTGTTCCGCGGACCCCAGTGAGCCTCCTCCTCAAAGCCTTCCTGCACGTCCACCACGACCAGCGCTGCGTTCTCTGCGATCTCCATACGAACGATGCTGCCGCCCCGGACCGGTATCACCCAGAGGTCAAAAAGCCATCGATCGATGCTTTACTGCCACCATGCCGCCCCGCCCCTCCTCTACCCCCACGCGCGTCGCACTGGTCGCGTTTCCCGGCATCCGCGCGTTCGATGTCTCGGTCATCACCGAGGTCTGGGGCGTGGACCGCACCGATCGCGGCGTCCCGCCCTTCGACCTGCGCCGCACCGCCGCCGACCCGGCCCCCATCCCGCTGCGCGGCGGCCTCTCCCTCGCCCCGGACCGCACCCTCGCCTGGCTGGCCGGCGCCGACCTGATCGTCGTCCCCGGCCTCGACGACCACCTGACACCCGCTCCCGCACCGGTCCTCGACGCCCTCCGCCACGCCCACACCCGAGGTACCCCCATAGCCGCGCTCTGCGGCGGCGCCTTCACCCTCGCCCAGGCAGGACTCCTCGACGGCCGCCAAGCCGTCACCCACTGGAACCTCACCGACCTCCTCTGCACCCGCCACCCTCAGGTGACGGTCGTCCCGGACGCCCTCTTCCTCCAGGACGACAACGTCTGGACGTCAGCCGGCACCGCGGCCGGCATCGACCTCTGCCTCCATCTCGTCCGTACGGCCCATGGCGCCGAAGCCGCAGCGGCGATCGCCCGTTCGATGGTCACGGCCCCGTTCCGCACCGGCACCCAGGCCCAGTTCATCGAGCACCCCACCCCGCACACGGACCGGGACGCCGACACTCTTGCCGCAGTACGGGCCTTCGCCCTGACCCATCTGGCCGAACTCCACACGGTGGCCGACCTTGCCGCCCGCGCGGGCATGTCCCCCCGCTCCTTCGCCCGCCACTTCCAGGCGACCACGGGCACCACGCCGCTGCGCTGGCTGATCACCCAACGCATCGCCGCAGCCCAGAAGCTTCTGGAGCGGACCGACCTCCCGCTTCCCGAGGTGGCACGCAGTACGGGCTTCGGCAGCGAGATCACCATGCGCCAGCACTTCGCGACCCACCTGGCCACCAGCCCCCGGGACTACCGCCTGGCCTTCCACCACACTCCGGGTCAGCCGGAGGTTGACACGGGTCGCCCGCATCCGTAACGTGCTCCGAGTTGTCCGATGTGAGCGCCGACTCCGGTCGGTCCCCGGGCAACCATTCCGCAGGAACCACATCGAGCAAGCGACATCTGTTGCCCAGCTTTCTGTGCGCATTTGCGAAATGAGGAATCCGCGTTCGAAGGAGCGCGACCCCGATTAGCGTCGGGGCCCAGGATTCCGCTAAAGTCTCACTCGTCGGAACGGCCCAACGGCCGGGAAGGCAAACCCCGCTGACTGGGAATCAGGCCCGAAAGGATCTGATAGAGTCGGACTCGCCGGAAAGGGAAACGCGAAAGCGAAGAACTGGAAAGCGCAGTAACAAATCTTCTGCTTCGCAGAGGGCCCGCTTCGA
>NZ_JBSFYR010000112.1:0-15149 GCF_053599875.1 Streptomyces sp. NPDC005151
GACCAACAGAACAGTCCAAGCCTCCCTCGACGACACCGAGACCATGCCTGACCAGAAGAAACTCAGCGATCACATCCGGAAAGACAACAGCTTCTTAGATGATCTGGCCCGACGCCGGGCCCGCGACCTGCGACGACCGGATCAACTGAGACGCGTGGCTGCGGGAAATCTCAGGTGATCTGGTCTATGGCGTATGGATGCTGGCTGTTGTCTCAGATGATCTGGTCTGGTGTCGTCGTGCTTGATCGCGCTCAACTACTCTCGGCCGATATGACAATCCCTGACCCGGCGCCGAAGTCGCGCTATCTCGTCTTGCACGACTACGGCATGGGCGGTTTGTGGTGGTGGATCCACGCGCGCTCGGCCCGGGAGGTCCTTGAGGCCTTCGCGGAGGTCGAGGTGATCGACAGCCCAGAGGCCATCGAGCGTGCTGACCGGGACCTGACCGAAGTCGACATTGATGAGCCGACCATGCCCCCGGGCCTGGACGGACTGCGGGCCAAGCGCGACGCACAGCGGGACCGCCCCGGCTTCGGCGCGCTCGCAGACAGGAGCATCGTGCACCTTCGGCGCCGCTGGGAAGCCGACGGTGACGATGACGGCCTCACGACGTACCTCATGGAGGTCGACTCCGACGGCCGCAGGCTGCGCCAGGTAGAGCTCGCCGAAGACGGAACCGCGCTGAAGAGCAGCCCCGACGACTGGGCGTTCGATACGCCGGTCGTAGACCTCTTCGACCCGGAGCTCGCGGACATGGAAATCCACCCGGGCGAGTTCGAGGCAGCGTGGCTCCGCGCACGCCACGTGGACAGCGAGCAATGAAGGAGCGCCGCCACTGCGTAGCCACAGCCAGCACAGACCAGATCATCTGAGACGGCGAGTGAACCGAACCAGACCATGTGAGACCGGGACCAGATCACCGGAGACGGGACACGGTGCGAGAGCGGGCGGCATCGTACGGGCTGTCCTTTGACAGTGAAGTTAGTCGTCTTGGTCGCGCTGACCTGCCACGACTAAGTTGGTTGGCAAAAGATCACGTGAGATGGGCCGCGGTGTCGACGGTCACGTGGGCAGGTCAGTCCCAGTCGGACGCTGGCTGATCGACTCGGCCGCCTGTGTGCGGTGTGGGGATGTAGTCCTTCGCACCGTCGGGCAGTTCGGCGACACATGCCGACGAGCAGAGTAATTGTCAAGACCTGTGGATCTGTTGATGTGGTTCAGGCCGCGATGGCTTCGGGGCGTTCGACGAGGTGGCCGCGTTCGAAGCGGGCTCCGGCGCAGACGAGGGCGACGAGGTGGGGTGCGTTCACGGCCCGCCGGCGGGCCTGGGCGGACTCGATCAGCTTGAAGACCATGGCGAGCGCGGCAGCGCGGCTGCCGGCGCCTTTGGTGACCTTGGTCCGCAGTCGCACCGTGGCGAAGGTCGACTCGATGGGATTCGTGGTCCGCAGGTGGATCCAGTGCTCGGCGGGAAAGTCGAAGAACGCCAGCAGCTCGTCCTCGTCGTCCGTGATCCGCTTGACGACCTTGGGGTACTTCGCCCCGTAGGCCCGCTCGAAGTCGCGGATGGCCTTGGCCGCGTGCTCCTTGTCCTCGGCGTTGTAGATCTCCTGGATCGCGCGCTTGGCCGCGGGCTGCGCGGATTTCGGGAGCGCGTCGAGCACATTGGCCGTTTTGTGAACCCAGCACCTCTGATGACGGGTGTCGGGGAACACCTCGTTCAGTGCGTTCCAGAAGCCGAGCGCGCCGTCGCCGACGGCCAGGACCGGGGCCCGCATGCCCCGGCGGGCGCAGTCCCGCAGCAGGCCCGCCCACGCCTCGGACGACTCGCGGTAGCCGTCCGTCATCGCGATCAGCTCCTTCGTGCCGTCCGCGCGCACGCCCATCAGCACCAGCACCGCGGCTTTCGCCTCCTCCAGGCGTACCCGCAGGTGGACGCCGTCCGCCCAGACGTATACATAGTCCGTGGCGGACAGGTCACGCTCCATGAACGCGGTGTGGTCGGCCTGCCACTGCGTGGTCAGCCGCGTCACCGTCGCGGGCGACAGGCCGGCCGAGGAGCCGAGGAACTGCTCCAGCGCGGGCACGAAGTCACCGGACGACAGGCCGTGCAGGTAGAGCAGCGGCAACACCTCTGCGATCTTCGGTGACTTGCGGCACCAGGGCGGCAGGATCGACGAGGAGAACCGCTTGCGCTCCCCGGTCGCCTCGTCGATGCGTTTGTCGTTCACGCGCGGGGCCCTGACCTCGACCGCCCCGGCGGCCGTAGTGACCTTCCGCGGCTGGTGGTAGCCGTTGCGCACGACCAGACGGCGACCGCTACCGTCCAGCTGGTCGGCCAACTCGGCTATGTAGCTGTTGACTTCGGCTTCCAGCGCGGCGGCCAGCATCCGCCGAGCGCCCTCGCGGACGATCTCGTCGATCAGGGAGCCGTTTGGCGTGGAACCGTCAGCGTTGACTACCGTGAGCACGGGCGTGCCTTCCCGACCGACGCGCCAACGTCGGCCTACTCGATGACCATCACAGGATCATTCGGGAAGGTACGCCCATCGCGCGTCTCCCCGACACCGATCCACAGGTCTTGAGCATTGCTCCGACGAGCAGGCGCTGACCAGCAGAGGAAGCACGTCGGTGGCCACGCGTAGCGAGATCCATACCTGATGGAATCCGCTCTGTGCGATCGGATGGTTGCAGACACTGCAGCGATGGATGGCGGTGATGCCCCATCGCCGGGGATCCAGGTTCTCCAGATTGAGGTCCGCGACGGAGTCCTGGGCAGGCTGAAGCCCTGGGAAGGGTGGCCGCAGCTTCTCGTTGCCGAACAACGCGCGCGTGCTCACTGTGCTGCGGGTCAGCTTCTGGCATCGGGTGTGAGAGCCGCCGCTGAAGATGAGACTTGACATGCCCTCTGACCTGGCCACTGTTGATTTGATGAATATCTAATCGAGGCCATTCTGGGGCATGGGAAATGAGAGTGGAGCTGACCAGGGGGTTCTCGCTGCGTGTGAGCTCAGATCGCCATCACGCCGCCGCTGTTGTCGTGGACGACGGCCTGCCACTCCAGCACCGGGCAGGCAGCGACCAGCAACGTGTCCAGCCCGTCCACGCCGCTCGCGGCGACGCGGCCCATTGCCTCGTCGTGGACGGGGAAGGTGCCCTGCAGCGCGTCGCAGTGACCGCAGCCGTTGGACAACTGCCGCTCGCGCATGGTCCTGCTGTAGCGGCTCTTGGCACCGCACGTCCCAGCTTCCGTCGAGGCCCTTGCCGAGAAACCCGCCGCCCGCCGACACCCACACCGAGCACGACGCGCACCTGCCCGCGAACCGATTCTCCACGCCACTCCCTTCCGGCTACGCTTCCGCACCGGCTCCATTCGAGGGGCCATTTTCGACGCCCCCGCCATCGGGCAGGGGCGTTGCTCGAGATGGTCTGTTTCAGGATGCCTTTTGGTCGGCGGGCTTCTCGATCTCGGTGGTCACCCGTGCCCCTCGGAAGAGCACCGGGAGCCACAGGAGACATGCCAGCAGGGGGACCGCGGCGTAGGTGGCCATGCCCACACTGGAGCCCAACCCGTCCATGAGCGCGCCGAGGACGAGATAGCCGATGCCGATGAGCGCCGACTCCACGAATGCGATCATCGACAGCAGGCTCGCCCGGTGGCGCGACGGCACTGCCTCGTTGAACACGTTGTCCACGATCACGGCGGTGATCTCGGGAATTCCGACCAGGACCAGGAACGCGGCGATGGTGACCCAGACAAGGCCGAGGCCGCTCAGGCCGAGCGCCACGGCGAGCGTCAGGAGAGACACCGGGACGATGACCCGATACCCGATGCGCCGGTCCGCGCGGTCCGACAGCAATGGAGTGAGCCCGCCGGCGAAGAATCCCGCCGATATGACCACGCTGACCAATGCGGTGCCCGCTCCCTGATCGGAGAGGGTCTTCTGCGTAAAAATGATGTACGGCGTCAAAGTCGCATGCATCAATCCGGACACCACGACAAGCGTCACGAGCGCCGGCGTGGCGACCCGAAGCATCGCCCGCCATGCTGTGGCGTCGCCGTGCTCCTCCTCGGCTCCGTCCTGCTCGTCCACCGCGTCCGCGCCGCGGATCTCGGGCACCCGTGACATCAGCACCACCACGGCCAGGACGAGGCACGCCGCCGAACCGACGTAGACGACTCCCCAGGAAATCTGCTGCAGTTGGCCGCCGAAGACGATGGCGGCTCCCGAGGTGACCGTCCCGAGCATGGTGAACCGGGACTTGATCTTGACGTAGCTGGCCGTTGCACCACGACGCACGAGCAGGTCGTACAGCAGGGCGGTGTCCGAACCGGACACACATGCCATGCCCACGCCCTGCCCGATGAACAGCGCCAGGAACACCCAGTAGTTGGAGAACGCCACCTGACCGAGCAGACATCCAGCTATCAGCACCTGGCCGATCACGATGCTGGCACGCCTGCCGATTCGGTCGGCGATGACTCCCGTCGGCAACTCCGCAAGTCCGCTGACCAGGTAGAGCAGTGTCTGCAGTAGGGCCACTTGCCCGGCGGAGAAGCCTCGCTGATAAAGGAAGAGGACGAATACGCCGCGCTGGAACAGCGTGTTGGCGAGCACGGCGTATACGTAGAACGGGCGCGTGACGCTTCGTGCTGCATCGTCGACTGCAGCCGACCCGCCAAGGGCCTCCGTGGTGCCGGTCATGCTGCGGGCTCCCCCTGGTGACTCCGGTGATCATTAGTGTTGGACCTCCGCCGCCGAGATGACGATGCGTCGGCGGGGACCAAGACGCGTGTCGTCGACGGAGATGAACGCCGGACCGCGCCGTGCGAGGAGCTGCGCATCAGCTCGCTCGAACGCCTCGCCCGCCCGAGGAGCCGTGACCAGCGCTAATCGCCGTGGCGACACGCGCGCACCCCCCCCCGAAGGCGACCCCATCACTCTCATCTAGGGGATCACACTAAGAAAGTGCACTACCAGGTTGGGGTCCGCACTCTCATTCTGAGCTTCGGCTCTCAGGGTGATCTCGTAGGGGAACCAGTGAAGTCGGTATGAGGTGTATAGGGTGAACTCCTCCAGGCTGGTCATGGATCCGATCTCGGGCGGGATGCGGACCAAGTTGCTGCCGTAGAGCACCAGGTGTTTGACCGCTGTCAGCCTGGCGATGCTCGGCGGCAGGGTGATTACCTGCCGCCGCTCTTCCGGGCTCAGCTCGGTGAGGGGGCGGAACTCTTCGCGCCCGTCGGCGGCGGCCTCATCGACCAGCTCCAGCAGGTGTTGCCAGCCCGGGGCAGAGGTGTCCTGCCGTTCGGTGTGGAATCCGACGCAGGCTCGCGGGTGCGGCCTGGACTGGTCGAAGCACGAGCACGCGTCCTGGCGGGGCCCCCGCCGCTCCGGGGCTGGATCTGATGTGTCGCCCCAGCGGTTCACGTAGAGCTTCGGTTCTTCCGTGTCCGTCATGGCACCAAGATACGGAGGTTGCTGAGGGCCGCTTCAGTGACTATGCGCGCGCGAGAGACTCAGGGGCGAATGCTTGCGTGGGGAAGCTGGCGCTGCTGATGGGGAATTGCGTGACGTTCCACATGCGGACGGGACCGGAAGTAGACGTTGATGGAGGAGTAGGACACTGAGACGTCGTGGTCGTCCATCAGCCGGTTCCAGATCTCTCGGAGATCGAGGCGTTGGGCGAGCATGGCGTCAATCAGGGTTCGTGTTGAGTCGTTGATCGCGGGGGCGGGCCGTCTGGCTGGCTGCCCCGTCCTGGGACCTTTCCAGGACCTGTAGGTGCTCGGCGCTGGCATTTCCAGGATGGTGCGGATGGTCTGGGAGGGCAGTTGGTGGCGTCTGGACAGGTCACGGATGGTCGCGGGCCCGGACTGGGCAGTCTCGCGGATGCGGAGGGCCAGGTCCGGGCGGTCGGCCAAGGGGACGGTGCTGGGGTAGCGGACGTTCGGCTTGTTGCGTCGTCGTGGCGATGCGACGTCGGCCAGGGCCCGTTCGAGCGAGCGTCTGGGGCGGCCGGAGGCTGCTGCGAGGCGGGAGAGACTGGGTTTGCCGAACCAGAACGGTGGGCCGCAGAGGAAACGGTGCAGGTAACTGGGCTTGAGGTGGTTGGCGCGAGCCAGGCGTCGGATGTAGGAGTCGGTTGTCTCTCCGAGCCGTGGCGGAACCTGGATGGGAAGCAGGGCAGGGCGGTCAGTTGGCACGCGGGTCACCTTCGGGCCGTCTTCTTGGACGGGGACGTCGTCGTGGTCTCCGCGGCGTGGTCCAGGGGGATCGCGTCGATTGCTTCTTTGGTTACACGCTCGGTGCCGTTGAGGATGGCGTCGATCGCGGCGCTGCGGATCGCGTGAGACAACGCTCCGATCATGCCGTCGGCCCGGTTGTGGAGGTAGCGGTCCAGCTTGACCAGGCTTCCCGGCGGGTGTTCGTGCAGGAGCAAGGTCTCTTCCATGGTCGCGACCAGCCTCTTCCATTCGTCTCCGTAAGGAAATGGGCGGGTGGGAACGAGAGTGAAGCGGCCCGCGATCTGGGCGCCCCGTGTGCCGGCTAGTAGTTCGCTGGTCTCCAGGCCGATGCCGGCGTAAACGAACGTTGCGGGGATGCGTTCCGAGAAGTACTTCAGGGTGTCGGAGACCTCGCCGCCGGCCCGCGTGACCTGCGAGACATTGTGGATTTCGTCGACGAGCACGAGGCCGGTGCGAGTGTCGGTGCAGACGCCGACCACTGCCTCGATGATGTCCGTCATGTTCGATCGGCCTCGGACGGGAAGGCCAAGGAAGCGGGCGAACTCAGCGGCGACCATGCGGGCGGTGGCCGCGGGCGGGACGGTGATGTAGAGAACCGGGATGCGGTCGGCGATGTTCGGGTGCCGGGCCCGGTCGAGGAGTTCGTGGGACCGTCCGAGCTGGGTGATGGCGCTGGTCTTGCCCGTGCCGGGAAGCCCGGAGACCATCAGGCCGCGGCGGGCACTGATCGCGTGCCGATTGAGCAGGACCAATCTGCGGCCACAGATCACTGTCTTCTCGACGAACGAGGTGGCGACCGTGAGCATGCGGGCGTGATGGCCGAGCCGATCGTCGTCGTAAAGGTCCCGGGCGGTGGGAGAGAGCTGCTCCAGGTCGCCGGGAGACAAGAGGACCGGGGGCGCGGGGGAGCTGTCGATGAACCTCCGCCATCCGTCCAATGTGGTGAGCTGCCGGTCGGCATCGGCGTCGACCTCTAGCAATGCGGTTTGTCGGGCCGTTAGTTCAGGGGTGGTCACGAACGCCTCCAGGGATTGGCGAGCGGGTCGAACAAGCCCAGCGGGATGACCTTGGCCAGGCCGGAGTCCGCATCGTCCTCCGGCGTCGCCTCGGTGACCGGCGGGTCAGGATTCGACCGGTGGGTCGTGGTGGCCCGGGTGCGGGCAGCGACGCGGCGGTCTCGCCGGGAAGCCCTGGCCGGACGGGCGTTCTTCTCTGCGGGGCCGTCGTGGGCTCGCTGCAGAAGGGCAGCGGCGGCATCGGCGATCTGTTCTTCGCTCCCGCAGGGCGCCTGTTCACGAGCGTGGTCCCAGGCCATCTCACCGAACGGGACGCCGACGCGGTGCAGGTGCTTCCAGAACACCGTGATCCACCGGTCAGATCCGTCGCGCCGGTCGCGTACCCAGATGCGGGAGACGTCGTAGGGGTCGTAGTGGATCTCCCATAGCCCCTTCTTCTCCGCCACCCCGGAGTGCTGGCGGCGCATGGGGGTCAACTCGCGAGCGTCATAGGTGCGGTGGTTGATCCGGATGCCGTAGGCGTTGATCGCCTGCCACCGTTCGGGCAGCAACTCGATGTAGTCCTCGCCGCTGAGCGGGGCCGGAACGTAGCCGCACGACTCCAGCAGCGTCGCGTACTTCTCGTTTGGCGAGAAAGCCCGTTTCGGAGAGTCCGGGTCCCGCAGTGCATCGTGCGGACGGTTCTGCCAGACGGCGACGGTCCACTCCTCCAGCAAGCTCTGCAACTCGGGCAAGGACCACAGTGGCCCGTTCTTCAGGCCCCGGCCCCGGCGGTCCACCGACCGGCCGGTGTAGCCCGCGACGAACTGCGCGAACAGGGTCGCCACCGACCCCAGCGTTTTCTCGATCGCGCCCTTCTCGAAGGGTGACGCCTTGTGAGTCGGCTGAAGGCTGATGCCCAGGTAGCGGCAAGAGGCGCGGAAGTTGTTCGAGATGAAGACCTTGCCGTGGTCGCAGACGATCGTGTCCGGCACGATCACCGGCTTCGCGGCCGCGTGCTCCAGCCGCTCGTCCAAAGCCAGCAGCCGCCGGTGCGGCATCGCCGACCTCGACATCCGAAGGGCCTCGGACCAGCCAGGACGCATCGTCTCCGGGGTGATGCTCCGGGCCAGGAGAGCAGAGGCGTCGGCCGCTTTTGTCGTCGGTCGCAGCACCACAGCGGCCAGTGACCTGGTCGCCAGGTCGATCATGGCCGTCAACTCGACCTTCTCGACAATGCCGTCGTCCAGCCGTACCAGGACATCCAGCGGAGTGGAGTCGATCTGCATCCATTCGCCCGGCGCGCAGGCGGGCACCTCCCCGAACGGACCGGCCGGACGCGCGTTCACCGAGCGGCGCGTGGTTGCCGAGCCTGTCGCGTGGGTTCCGGCCGCCAGCCTGTCGAACAGCCGATAGAGCGTGCGCTCGGACGGCATCTCGACACCTTCCGCGTCCTCGCGTGCGTTCAGGATCTGGGTCGCCCGCCAGACCACGAAGCCGATCGTTTTCGACGACGCCTCGGCGGTCTCCTCGATCGCCTCCCGCATCGCCTCGACCACCGCCGGGGCGACCCGGCCGAACGATGGCATCTGTTTGGCCGACCGGCCAGTCCTACCAGCCCGTCGCGCTGGTAGCGCTGGCGCCGCTGCTTGACGCCGCTGGCCGTCATCGCGTGCCCGCCCGCCGTCAGCTCGGCAGCCTTGGCCCGCTCCCGTTGAGCCAGCGAGTTCCGTTCCGGATCGAACTCCGGCCGTGGCACCGTCCCCGCAGGAGCATCCGGCGGTAAGCCGTCAAGAACCTCCAGAATGTGCCTCTCCCACCAGCGAGCCTGTTCAGCGGCGCTCTCCGGGAATTCCGCGATCCTGCCCGTCGGAGGCACTCGTCGCACTTTCCCCGTCACCGTCCACCTCCGTCCGCCAGGCGCACGATGGTGGACGGCCCCAGAAACTCGACCGCCAGTCCCTCGGCGGCCACTTCCTGGAGCCAGAGGAGATGGAACAAGCCAGGCAGCGTCTCAAGCCGGTCGCCGGCGGCATCGGCTCCGATCATCAGCGGGACCGGGGCCGAGAGAGCTGCCCGGAGCCGGTTCACGACCGGTCCGTGCAGGCACCGCGGGTGCCGGTAGCGCGACAGCCACCGAACATTCGCCAGAAGCGCCGCATCCGGCACCCCGACCCGCTCGAAGCCCCATCCTGCCTGGCCGCAGGCCAGGCGGGTGACCTCGAACGCTTCCGCGTCCTTCGGCTCGATCCGTTCATCGGCGCGGACATCGACGACCACCGCCGAGCCGTCCGTGCGGCGTACGAAGTAGTCCGGAGCGTGCCGACGCTCCCGCTCGCCGTCGTGCCAGTGCAGCCAGAACGGTTGCGAGGCGATTCCCACCACCTCGGGATCGAAGTCCATCAGCAGAAGCCGGTCCCGCTCCAGCCACGATTCGAAACCGACGTGCTGCCCGGTCGTTGCCGCCCAGTACCAGCCGGAGAAGTGACGCTCACCGCGCGCCCAGCGAAACGGCCGTACGGCGGCCACGTCCTCGAACCGGGCCGTCACACAGTCCAGCAGCGGACGCCGCCGACGCTCGCGTACAGCATCCACGTACGACAGCTCGACGTACGGCTCTGCAAGATTTACCCCGACCGGTACGGCCATCCAGCACCCCCAGCGCGTCACCTCGTACGACTAGGTTCGCTGGCAAGGAAGCCGAAACGACTGGGTTCGCTGTCAAACGCCTCGATTGGATGACAGCGGTCACGGGCAGCCGGGCATGACCGTTCCGCGGTGATGTACTAGAGTTATCTCGACATCGAGATATCTGCCGAAGGTGCACCGCACCGCCGAATGGTAAGGGTTACCTAACTAAGCCTTACCTTAGCGGATGGTCGAGGAGCCGTAGGCGGCACCACGCGGCGCCCGCCGTAATGAGGCGCGGCGCGGTAGTACGCGCACATTGATGAAGGAGACTGTCGTGTCGGCGAACAGCTTCGACGCCCGCAGCACGCTGCGCGTGGGCGACGAGTCGTACGAGATCTTCAAGCTGGACAAGGTCGAGGGCTCCGCGCGCCTCCCTTACAGCCTGAAGGTGCTGCTGGAGAACCTGCTCCGCACCGAGGACGGCGCGAACATCACCGCCGACCACATCCGGGCGCTGGGTGGCTGGGACTCCCAGGCTCAGCCCAGCCAGGAGATCCAGTTCACGCCGGCCCGCGTGATCATGCAGGACTTCACCGGTGTTCCGTGTGTCGTGGACCTCGCCACCATGCGTGAGGCCGTGAAGGAGCTCGGCGGCGACCCGGCGAAGATCAACCCCCTCGCGCCGGCGGAGCTGGTCATCGACCACTCCGTCATCGCGGACAAGTTCGGCACCAACGATGCGTTCGCGCAGAACGTCGAGCTGGAGTACGGCCGCAACAAGGAGCGCTACCAGTTCCTGCGCTGGGGCCAGACCGCCTTCGACGAGTTCAAGGTCGTCCCCCCGGGCACCGGCATCGTCCACCAGGTCAACATTGAGCACCTGGCCCGTACGGTCATGGTCCGGGGTGGCCAGGCGTACCCCGACACCCTCGTCGGCACCGACTCGCACACCACCATGGTCAACGGCCTCGGCGTGCTGGGCTGGGGCGTCGGCGGCATCGAGGCCGAGGCCGCGATGCTCGGCCAGCCGGTCTCCATGCTCATCCCGCGCGTCGTCGGCTTCAAGCTGATCGGCGAGCTGAAGCCCGGCACCACCGCCACCGACCTCGTGCTGACCATCACCGAGATGCTCCGCAAGCACGGCGTCGTCGGCAAGTTCGTCGAGTTCTACGGTGAGGGCGTCGCCGCCACCTCCCTCGCGAACCGCGCCACCATCGGCAACATGTCGCCGGAGTTCGGCTCCACCGCCGCGATCTTCCCGATCGACGACGAGACGCTGAAGTACCTGCGCCTGACCGGCCGTGACGAGCAGCAGGTCGCGCTCGTCGAGGCGTACGCCAAGGAGCAGGGCCTCTGGCTCGACCCGGCCGCCGAGCCGGACTTCTCCGAGAAGCTGGAGCTCGACCTCTCCACGGTCGTCCCCTCCATCGCCGGCCCGAAGCGCCCGCAGGACCGCATCGTCCTCGCCAACGCCTCGCAGCAGTTCGCGCAGGACGTCCGCAACTACGTCTCCGAGGACGAGGAGTCCGGCAAGGAGTCCTTCCCGGCCTCCGACTCGCCGGCCTCCTCCAACGGTGTGCCGTCGCGTCCGACCACGGTCACGGCCCTCGACGGGACGACGTACGAGATCGACCACGGCGCCGTCACCGTCGCCGCGATCACGTCCTGCACCAACACCTCGAACCCGTACGTCATGGTCGCCGCGGCGCTCGTGGCCAAGAAGGCGGTCGAGAAGGGCCTGACCCGCAAGCCGTGGGTCAAGACCACGCTCGCCCCGGGTTCCAAGGTCGTCACCGACTACTTCGACAAGGCGGGCCTGACCCCGTACCTCGACAAGGTCGGCTTCAACCTCGTCGGCTACGGCTGCACCACCTGCATCGGCAACTCCGGCCCGCTGCCGGAGGAGGTCTCCAAGGCGGTCAACGAGCACGACCTGGCCGTGACCTCGGTGCTTTCCGGCAACCGGAACTTCGAGGGCCGGATCAACCCCGACGTCAAGATGAACTACCTGGCGTCCCCGCCGCTGGTCGTCGCGTACGCCATCGCCGGCTCGATGAAGGTCGACATCGCCAAGGACGCCCTGGGCATCGACCAGGACGGCAAGCCGGTCTACCTCGCGGACATCTGGCCCACCGAGGCCGAGGTCAACGACGTCGTCGCCAACTCCATCGGCGAGGACATGTTCAACAAGTCCTACCGGGACGTCTTCGCGGGCGACGCCCAGTGGCAGGCGCTGCCGATCCCGACCGGCAACACCTTCGAGTGGGACCCGCAGTCCACCTACGTGCGCAAGCCCCCTTACTTCGAGGGCATGACGATGGAGACCACCCCGGTCTCCGACATCACCGGCGCCCGCGTGCTGGCGAAGCTGGGCGACTCGGTCACCACCGACCACATCTCCCCGGCCGGTGCGATCAAGGCCGACACCCCGGCCGGCACGTACCTGACGGAGCACGGCGTCGAGCGCCGCGACTTCAACTCGTACGGCTCGCGCCGCGGTAACCACGAGGTCATGATTCGCGGCACGTTCGCGAACATCCGCCTGCGCAACCAGATCGCCCCGGGCACCGAGGGTGGCTACACCCGCGACTTCACCCAGGCCGATGCGCCGGTGTCGTTCATCTACGACGCCTCGCAGAACTACCAGGCCGCCGGCACCCCGCTGGTCATCCTGGCGGGCAAGGAGTACGGCTCCGGCTCGTCCCGCGACTGGGCCGCCAAGGGCACCGCGCTCCTCGGCGTCAAGGCCGTCATCGCCGAGTCGTACGAGCGCATCCACCGCTCGAACCTCATCGGCATGGGCGTCCTCCCGCTCCAGTTCCCGGTGGGCGCGACCGCCGAGGCACTCGGCCTCACCGGCGAGGAGACCTTCTCCTTCACCGGCGTGACCGAGCTGAACAACGGCACCACGCCGCGCACGGTGAAGGTCTCCACCGACACCGGTGTGGAGTTCGACGCGGTCGTCCGCATCGACACCCCCGGTGAGGCGGACTACTACCGCAACGGCGGCATCATGCAGTACGTGCTCCGCAGCCTGATCCGCAAGTAAGGTCCGGCAGCAGCAGGAAGGGCCGCATCCCGGTGACGGGGTGCGGCCCTTCCGCGTCACGCGGCGGCATCGGGCTTCTCCCGCAGGGCGATGCAGCGGCGGGCCGGGCCGTCGATCGGACGGCCGGTGCCGGCGGTTCATGCGTGGGCTCCTTCTCGCGCGCCGGGTGCGGCCTTCGTCCTCGCGGCGGTCCGGGGCAGCAGCTGTACGAGACCGGCGAGCGCCAGGGCCACCAGGACCAGGTAGACCAGCCCGTGCCGGAATGCGGTCGGCACACCGTCGGCGAGGCTGCCGTAGTAGACGATGCCGACGACGCCGACCCCGAGCGCCCCGCCCACCTGCTGCGCCGTGGTGAGCGCCCCGGCGGCGGCTCCGGCGTGCTGCGGGGCGACCCGGGACAGCACGGTGGTCATGATCGGGGCGAGCGCCAGGCCCATGCCGATGCCGTCGAGGACGAGCACCGGAACCAGCCATCCGATCGCCACATCCTGCGCCACCAGGACGAACAGCACGCCCAGCCCCACCGCTCTGGTCAGCCCGCCCAGCGCGATCGTCTGCCGGCCGATCTGTGCCACCAGCCGCGGCGCGAGCAGCGAAGCGCCCAGATAGCCCGCGCCGATCGGCACGAAGACCAGCCCGGCCTCCAGCGCGTCGAGCCCCCGTCCCTGCTGGGCGTAGAGAGCGAAGATCAGGAAGTACGCGGCCATGCCCATGGTGTAGGCCAGCGCAGTGAACAGGCCTGTGGTGAAGGCCCGTTGACGGAACAGGGCCGGGTCGATCAGCGGAGCGTCGCACCGCCGCCGTCTGCCGTACGCGACGAAGAGCGCCGCCGCGCCGGCGAACGACGCCCAGGTCCACAGCGGCCAGCCCTGCTCACGCCCCTCGATCAGCGGCAGCAGCGTGGCGACCAGGGCCGAGGTGACGAGTGCGGCGCCACCGAGGTCGAGCCGGACAGCCTTCGGAACCCGGCTCTCCGGAATCACCCGCCGGGCGACTGCCAGCACCGCGATCCCGATCGGCACATTGATCAGGAAGCAGGCCCGCCAGCCCAGCCCGAACAGATCCGCATGGATGAGCACACCGCCGATGAGCTGCCCGAACACGGCGGCCAGCCCCATGGTCAGCGCATAGGCGTTGATGGCCCTGAGCTGGGCGGGTCCGGTGTAAGCGGTGCGGACGATCGCCAGCACCTGCGGTGAGAGCAGTGCGGCCGCGGCGCCCTGCACGACGCGGGCGGCGACCAGCGCCGCGGCGCCGGGCGCCAGACCGCAGGCGATCGAGGCGAGCGTGAAGAGTCCCATCCCGAGCATGAACATGCGGCGGCGTCCATGGATGTCGCCGAGCCGTCCGCCGAGGATCAGCCCGGAGCCGTACGCCAGGGCGTATCCGGCGACCACCCACTCGATGGCGGCGGAACCGGCATGCAGATCGCGCTGGGTGGCCGGAATGGCCACATTCACGATGAAGAAGTCGAGGACCGTGATGAAGACACCGGTCAGTAGGGGTATCGCCGAGGTAAGCCCAAAAGGGGCCATGGGACGATCTTGAAGCCGTTCGGTCGCGGCGGCCCGGCTCAACAGCCGCAGTAAATGCCGGATTTACTGCGGCAGACCCTCTACCGTGATCGTTGCCACCTGCGGCGGACTCTCCGGCCGCCGCAGGTGAGGTGTACGCATTTACTGCGGCAATGCTGGGGCGGGGCGGACGTGACGATCGAACCGGTGACCGAGCTCGGGAGCGGGGGCGCGCTCCGGCTGCCGCGGGCCCGCGTCGTGCCCATGTCCGCCCCTCCGGCCACGTACACGACGGCGGTCGAGCGGTTTCTCACCGGCGCGGGCATCGCGAAGTCCTCCGCGCGGATCTACCGGATTTCACTGACGACGTGGGGGTGGATGTTCGCCGGCGAACGCGCGCCGACGGGTCCGGCCCGCCGCGGTGCGAAGCCGCCGCTCCTCCCTGTCGCTGCGATCGACGATCCGGTGCTGCCGGAGGTGCTGGCCGAGCTGGCGGCGGCGCGGGCGGACGAGATGGACGCCGACACCGTCAACCGGGAGCTGTCCATCGCGCGCAAGGCGATCGGCTGGTGGCAGCGCCAGGGCTGGATCGAAGGCGATCCGACAGTCGGCATCGCCGCCGCTCCTCCCTGTCGCTGCGATCGACGATCCGGTGCTGCCGGAGGTGCTGGCCGAGCTGGCGGCGGCGCGGGCGGACGAGATGGACGCCG
>NZ_JBSFYR010000112.1:15248-20376 GCF_053599875.1 Streptomyces sp. NPDC005151
GACACCGTCAACCGGGAGCTGTCCATCGCGCGCAAGGCGATCGGCTGGTGGCAGCGCCAGGGCTGGATCGAAGGCGATCCGACAGTCGGCATCGAGCGGCGGCCGGCGCCGCCGGACCGCACCAAGGCCCTGGCCGAGAACCAGATCGCCGCCCTGTGGCGCCTGGACGTCGGGCTCCGGGAGAAGACGCAGTGGAAGATGCTCTACGAGTCCGCCGCACGGGCCGATGAGGTGCTGCGACTGAATGTGGAAGACCTGTACCCGCAGGACAAGCGCGGCAAGATCACTGCCAAGGGCGGGGCGACCGAGTGGATTCACTGGCAGTCCGGCACCGCCCAGCTGCTGCCCCGGCTCATCGCCCGCCGTACCCGCGGCCCGCTGTTCCTCACGGACCGCAAGGCCCCGGCCGGGACACCCACGCTGGACGTGTGCCCGGAGACCGGCCGGGCCCGGCTCTCCTACCGCCGGGCCGAGGAGATCTTCGAGGAGAACACCCGGCCGCTGGCCAACCCCCTCGCCTCACCCGAGGACATCGAGAACCTGGACGGCTGGACCCTGCACCGGCTCCGCCACAGCGCCCTGACACACGACGCCGAGGGCGGCACCTCCACACCGATGCTGCTGGCCCGCTCCCGCCACACCTCCGTCCGCTCCCTGGAGCGGTACGCACGCCCAGGCGTCGACGCGGTCGCCCGGCACGTCGCCGAACGCGACCCCGCCGCACGCCGCCGGAGCTGAACCGTGCGCCAGCGGGCGCATCTCCATTTCCGGCATCTTCCGACGCTGGGAATGGAGGTGCTAGCATCAGCGGCGCAGAGACAACCGGGTCAACTGCGGGACCAGAAGGGGGAGGTGAGTTGATGACTGTCGCAGAGGCCACTGCCGTGTGCAGTGCCCGCCGGACCATCCTCACGTCCCGGGCCCTGGTCTGACCTGACGTCGATGCCCCCGCAAGAGCTCTGACGGCTCGCGGAAGGCCATCCTCTGTGCCGATCGGGGTCCCTGTTCAAGGGTCTCTACGTTGTCTCAACTCCTTTCGCATCATGCTCAGCCGTATTCCCTGGTGGACTACGGCTGGGACGAGGCGTGTGAGCACGCCTTCGCACCCCATCGAACTGCCGGGCTGATCCCGGCCCGCATCGTGCGAGCCGAACGCGGCTCGTGCGAAGCAGTCACCGACGCCGGAATCATCCGTGCGCAGATTCCCGGCACCGCCGATCACGGTGATCCGCTGTCGGCGCCGTGCACGGGTGACTGGGCGGCGCTGCGCCCTGTCACCACCGGCCATGCGCCGGTGCTGCACGCGATGCTGGAGCGGCGTAACGCCCTGGTGCGCTCGTCTTCTTCGCGTACCTCGCACGGCCAGGTCCTGGCCGCCAACGTCGACACGGTCGTGGTGACGGTGTCGCTGGCGGCACCGCTCAAGCACGGCCGGACCGAACGCATGCTCGCCCTGGCCTGGGAGAGCGGCGCCCAGCCGGTCGTGGTGCTCACCAAGGCCGACGCGTGCGCGGACGTGCCCTCGGCTCAGGCCCAGGTGTCCGGGGTGGCCGCCGGAGTGGACGTACTGGTCACCAGCGCCGTGACCGGGCAGGGCCTGGACACCCTGACCTCCGTCCTGAACGGCACCATCGTGCTGCTGGGCCCCTCCGGAGCGGGCAAGTCCACCCTGGGCAACCAGCTCCTGGGCGAGGAGCGGCTGGCGACCGGCGCCGTGCGCGACGCGGACGGCAAGGGCCGGCACACCACCGCATGGCGGGAGCTGATCCCGCTGCCCGGCGGGGGTGTCCTGCTGGACACCCCCGGTCTGCGTGCGATCGGTCTGCACGACGCCCAGGACGGGCTGGAGCAGACCTTCGCCGAGATCGAACACCTCGCGCAGGACTGCCGGTTCACGGACTGCGCACACGTGAGCGAACCCGGCTGCGCGGTGCTGGCCGCCGTCGAGGCAGGCGAGATCCCCCAGCGCCGTCTGAACAGCTACCGCCAGCTGCTGCGGGAGAACACCTACGCCGCCTCCCGCACCGACGCCCGGATGCGCGCCGACCGCGAGGCCGCCAAGAAGGACATCACGCGGCACCTGCGCGCCACCTACCAGTTCCGGGAGCGCCAGCAGTGAACAACAGCGACACCCCCGACCACGCCCCCGGCAGCGACCCGGGGACGCAGGCGTTCTTCACCCTGCACCACGACCTGCCCCGGCAGGGCCCCGGCTCGGACGCCACCACACGGCGCCTGCTGGAGATGGCCGGTCCGCTGCCCGAGCACCCGCGGGTGCTGGACGCGGGCTGCGGCCCCGGCCGCTCCACCCTGCTGCTGGCCGAAGAAGCCGGCGCGCACGTGACCGCAGTCGACCTGCACCAGCCGTACCTGGACGGCCTCGCCGCCGAGGCGGCCCGCCGTGGCCTGAGCGACCAGGTCACGGTCGTCAACTGCTCGATGGACCGGCTGCCCGTCCCCGATCACAGCTTCGACGTGATCTGGGCCGAGGGGTCCGTATACACCATCGGCTTCGACGTCGCCCTGCGCGCCTGGCGTCGCCTGCTCGCCCCGGACGGCGTCCTCGTCGTCACCGAAATCGAATGGACCGTGCCCAGCCCCGCTGCCCCGACGCGCGCCTACTGGGACGCGGCCTACCCGCTGCGCACCCACGCCGCGAACACCGACGCCGCACAGGCCGCCGGCTACCGTCTCCGCGCGCACTGGCCGCTGCCGGAAAGCGACTGGTGGGACGAGTACTACACGCCGCTCACTCAGCGGATGGACCGAGCGGACCCGCAGCGCCCCGGCATGCCGCAGGCCCTGGCCGCACACCGGACAGAAATCAACATGCGGCGCGAACACGGCAGCGACTACGACTACGCCGCCTACCTCCTCCACCCCCACGACCACACCCCCGACACCACCGAGAACGGAACCATGACCACCTGGACCGCCTGTCCCGAGGCCGCCGACGACATCTCCGCCATCCGCGACATCCTCCTCGCGGCCTTCCCTACCGCCCAGGAGGCCGACATCGTCGACGCCCTGCGCGCCGACCCGCAGGCATGGATCGACGGACTATCGATGGTCACCGCTACTCCCGACGGCATCCGGCTCGGGTACGCGCTGCTCACCCGATGCCACGTCGACGGCGTACCCGCCCTCGCCCTGGCACCGTGCGCGGTACTGCCCTCCGCCCAGCGCACCGGCGCCGGCTCCGCCGCCATCCGCGCCGCACTCGACGCCGCCCGCACCATGGGCGAAAACCTCGTCCTCGTCCTGGGACACGCCGACTACTACCCTCGGTTCGGCTTCACCCCCGCCTCCCGCTTTGGCATCCAAGCACCCTTCGAGGCACCTGACGAGGCAATGATGGCCATGGCCCTCGACGACACCCGCCCCGTCCCGACCGGCACCATCCACTACCCCGCCGCATTCGGCGTCTGACCCCTCCTGTGGTGCCCCGGGGCTCAAACACCCGGGGTACCACAGCCCCTTCCAGTCACACGTCCATCGGGTTCAGGGCCGTACGCCGGCTCAGGCAGCCTGGCCGAAGCCGTCGGCGGTCGCGGTTTCATCGCGCAGCGGGGTGAAGTCGACGTCGAGCTTCGGGTCGTACTCCTCGGGCTGGATGCCGAGTTCGTGGGTGGAGTACTCGCCAAACCGGTTGATGTGCTCGGTCAGGTAGGGCGAGATGTGTGCCAGGTCCTCCGGATCGATCGTCCAGCCCTCCTCCAGCAGCTGCCGCACGATCTCGGCGATGTCCAGGGCGTTGTGGAAAATCACTGCGTTCGTGAGCAGAGCATTGAATTTCATCGCCTTTTCCTGCTCGACCGGGTCGTTGTCGGCGATGACGCCGCGGTTGCCGAAGCCGATCCACTGGGAGAACCGGTTGAACGACTCGACCTTGTTCGTCGCCGCGGTCACCCGCCGCCGCAGCGGCGCGTCCGACAGATACCGAAGGAGCTGGACAGTACGGATGACGCGGCCGACCTCGCGGAAGGCGGCGTAGGTGGCGTTCTTGCGCGACCCGGAGCGCAGGCGCTTGAGCAGCGTGGATGAGGGGATGGCCCCCTCCCTCACGGAGACGGCCACGCGCATCAGGTGGCGGAACTGGGACTCGATCAGGTCGAAGTCGATGACGTTCTTGCCCGCCTCGCCGAACAGTGCGTCGATGTGCACGTACTCGGTCTGCTTGCTGGGCCGGTAGAAGGTCATGCCCTTCCAGTTCCTGATCCTGGGCATCAAGTCGAAGCCAGCAGGGGGTCTGTACAGCTAACGGTGGAACTCGGTCGGATTTCTTTAGCGGCGTCCGGCGGTGAGCCGGCCGTCGAAGGCGATGTCGAAGGCCTGGGGTGCGGCCTTCCACCGCATGGTCCAGCGTTTGCGGCCGGCGCCTGTGGGATCCAGGCTCATCACGGCCAAGTACACGCATTTGAGGGCTGCTTGATCGTTCGGGAAGTGTCCGCGGGCCCTCACCGCCTTGCGGATTCGGGCGTTGACGCTCTCGATCGCGTTGGTCGTGCACACGATCTTGCGGATCTCCACGTCGAACTGGAGGAAGGGAACGAACTCCGCCCAGGCGTTTTCCCAGAGCCGGATGATCGCCGGGTACTTCTTGCCCCAGGCCTCGCCGAACTCCATGAAGCGCTCCACGGCTGCATCCTCGGTCGCAGCCGTGTAGACGGGCTTGAGCGCCTTGGCGATCTTCTCCCAGTCCTGCCTGCCCGCGTACCGGAAGCTGTTTCGCAGCAGGTGAACCACACAGGTTTGAACGATCGTTGCAGGCCAGACGGTGTTCACCGCGTCCGGGAGCCCGGTCAGACCGTCGCAGACCAGCATCAGCACATCGTCCGCGCCGCGGTTCTTGATCTCGGTGAGGACCTGCAGCCAGTACTTCGCGCCCTCGCCGGCGTCGCCGACCCACAGGCCCAAGATGTCGCAGTGCCCCTCGGCGGTCACGGCCAGGGCCATGTAGACCGGGCGGTTGGCCACCGAGCCGTCCCTGACCTTCACGTTCACACAGTCGATGAAGACGACCGGGTAGACGCGGCGGTTTCCACTGATCGTTGCGAATCAGCGGTAGGCGAGTTCCTTTGACCAGCGTCTCATGGCCTCGGCGGGGGTGCGGTCGCCCAGGACGCGG
>NZ_JBSFYR010000113.1:0-19989 GCF_053599875.1 Streptomyces sp. NPDC005151
AGCTTCCTACGCCCCTGCGGCCCCCGGTCCGCGCGTATCTCGAAGTCCATTGCATCCCCTGAGCTGGGGTGTTGCAACGACCACTAGAACTCAAGGAAGCCGGGAGGGGCCTCATGCACGTCTGTCTCGTTGTACGAGAACCTTCGTAATTTGACGAATCTCGTACTACGAGATGTATCGTACTAGCGATCCTGTCGTTCCCGGCGAAACGGAGTCTGCCGTGAGTGTCCTTTTCGAGCCCTGCACCCTGAGATCGCTTGTCATACCCAACCGGGTATGGATGGCGCCCATGTGCCAATACAGCGCGGAACCGGTGGGACCGGAGACCGGCGTCGCGACCGACTGGCACTTCGCCCACCTCGCGGCGCGCGCGATCGGCGGCACCGGTCTCATCCTCACCGAGGCGACGGCCGTCAGCCCCGACGGCCGGATCAGCCCCGCCGACCTCGGGATCTGGAACGACACCCAGGTGGCAGCCTTCCGGCGGATCACCGACTTCATCAGGAACCAGGGCTCGATCGCAGGCATTCAGCTCGCCCACGCCGGCCGCAAGGCATCGACGGCGGCGCCCTGGCTGGGCGGCGGTCCCGTCGGCCCCGACGAGCACGGCTGGCAGCCCGTCGCCCCCAGCCCGCTCCCGTTCGACGAGGGCCACCCCGTACCGCACGAGCTGACTGTGGACGAGATCCACGGCGTCGTCGAGCAGTTCCGCGAGGCCGCCCGCCGCGCCCGCGAGGCCGGCTTCGACGTTGCCGAGGTACACGGAGCCCACGGATATCTCATCGGACAGTTCCTGTCCCCGCACAGCAACAGGCGCTCGGACGAGTACGGCGGCAGCTTCGAGAACCGCGTCCGGTTCGCTCTCCAGGTCGTCGACGCCGTGCGCGACGTATGGCCCGAGGACCTGCCCGTTTTCTTCCGGATCTCGGCGACCGACTGGCTCACGGAGAACGACGAGGACGACCGCGAGGGCTGGACCGTCGACGAGACGGTACGGCTGGCCAAGGAGTTGCAGGCGCACGGTGTCGACCTGCTGGACGTCTCCAGCGGTGGCAACGCACCGGGCGCCCGCATCGCGACCGGGCCGGGATACCAGGTTCCGTTCGCCGCCCGGGTACGGGAGGAGACCTCGCTCCCCGTCGCCGCCGTCGGTCTGATCACCGAGCCGCAGCAGGCCGAGAAGATCGTCGCCGACGGGCAGGCGGACGCCGTCCTCCTCGGCCGGGAGCTGCTGCGACACCCGTCATGGGCGCAGCATGCGGCGCGCGAACTGAGCGGCGAGGTCCACAGGCCCGACCAGTACCTGCGCGCAGTCTGAGGTTCCGTCAGTGCTGCCGTGCGCGGAAGAGGTCGCGGAGCAACGCGATCTCGGCCCCGTGGTGCAGCAGTTCCTGATTGACCCACCAGACCGTTTCGATGAACAGGTCCTCCGGGTCACTGCCATGCGGGTACGTGCTGTGTCCCACCGTGTCCAGCGCCGTGTCGTCGGCGCTGAGCAGGGCCTCCCGCCAGGCGGTGGCACTGGCATCGAAGTCGGCGATCGCACCTGCGGCGTCCCCGGTGACGTGGTAATCGTCCCGGGTCAGGGCGTGGCTGCCGTTCGTGTGGTCGGCGCGGAGGGCCAGCATCTCGCTGACATGGCTCAACCGCCAGGCGAGGGTGGTGAACGGCGGCGGTGTGGGGTGCGGCGCGTTCGACGAGTCGCGCCCCCAGTCGCCCGCACCGACCAGGAGGGTCGCGCCCTTCCCGGGGCCGTCCGCGCGGCGGCGCACCGACCAGCAGTCCGGCACCGGCTCCCAGAGGTACTCCTCATCGGTCATGGGCGGCACTTCGATGTCCGTGCCGTTGCCGCTGTCCATGACCGGGCCGGCCAGGCGGTCGGTAAGGCGCCCCCGCGCGAAGTCGAACTGCTGAAGCAGGGGGATCAGGCGGGGTGGTGTTGCCATCGGACGCTCCTGTGGTGGCCCGGCGGGGCCTCGGGGGCAAGGGCTGAACTGCTCAATCGGGGCGAGGGTGCCACAGCGCGCGCGAGAGCGCGCCCCATTTTTTTTCCGGGGGAGCGGCGGCCACTTCTCGCGCGGCATTACTGCCGCGCTGTTCTCCGACGCCGGCCGGACATCTCGCCTCGCCGGCCGAGAGGCCGGACCTGCTCAGCGGCTGACCGGTTTCCGGACCGCAACCGCGTTCGCGCCGTCGTGAAACTCGTGTCAGGGGGTGACAGCCGCACCGGGCGCTGTACAGGGCAGAAGCTGTCCTGACGCGTCAGCCGTGCGGCAAAGTACGATGAGTCTCGTACCATAAGGTGCCTGTTCGAAACGACGTAAGGGGAGTCGCCGTGACCGCCACCAGCGCCGCCGCCGCTCGTGTCACCGCCGCCCCGGACGTCGGCACCCGGGTCCTCGCCCACCCCGCACGCGAGGAGATCCGTATCGAGGCGGTGCTCCACGCGCTTTCCGACCCGATGCGGCTGCAGGTGGTCCGTGAGCTGGCCGCCGCCGAGGACGAGCTCACCTGCTCCTGTATCGAACTGCCGGTGTCCAAGTCCACGACCACGCATCACTTCCGGGTGCTGCGCGAGAGCGGCATCGTCAGTCAGACCTACCGGGGCACCGCCAAGATGAACGGGCTCCGCCGCGACGATCTGGACACTCTCTTCCCCGGGCTGCTCGACGCGATTCTCGCCGCCGCGAACCAGCAGGCGGACCGGCTCGGCGAAGACTGACACCGCCCGGAGCGGGATCAGCGGCGGTCACCGTGTGCGGCCTGCAGGAGCCCCGCCCAGTCCGGGATCTTCACCGTCCCTCGGCCGAGCGACTGCCCGAGGGCCGCCTCAGCCCGCTCGATCGACAGCCAGCTGTCCCATTCCACCGGCCGTAGCCCCCACGCCCGCAGCGCGGCCACCGGATCGGGGGCCGACAGCCGCCCCTCGAGCAGTGGCGCATCGTCCAGCAGCGACGCGACCGTCTCCTTCGCGCACGGCCGGTTCGAGCCGATCACTCCGGTCGGCCCCCGCTTGATCCACCCCGCGACATACTCCCCGGGTGACGGCACGCCGTCCCGCAGCACCCGCCCCGCCAGGTGGGGCACGGTACCGTGGGCCGGATCGAACGGCAGACCGGGCAGCGGCAACCCGCGATAGCCGACGGCCCGCAGGACGAGCTGGGCGTCGATCTCCTCGTACGTACCGGTGTCCTGTACACCTCCGCTGCCGTCCGGCGCGGTACGTGCGAACCGGACTGCGCCGACCCGTCCGTCCCGTTCGAGGAGCTCGACGGGGCGCAGAAAGAACCGCAGGTGGATCGTGCGCATCGGGTCCGGCCCGGTGGCAGGGACACCGGCCGCGGCCCACCCGCGCAGCACCTCGATATTGCGCCGCACCACCGCCGGCAGCGGCACCGGTGAATCCGCCGGCGCCCCGACGGGGGCGTACGCCGGATCGCGGGCAAGCTCCGCCCCGTCCACCACGACCCGCGCCCCCGGCAGCCCGCCCAGCTCGCGCAGCTCCTTGGTGGTGAACCTGGCCTGCGACGGTCCCCGCCTGCCCGCCATGTGCACCTCGCGCACCCGGCTGCCGGCCAGCGCGCCGAGCGCCGGGTGGGGCACATCGGTGGGCCGCAGCTCCTCGGCGCCGCGCGAGAGGATCCGCGCCACGTCGACCGCCACATTGCCGACCCCGATCACCACGGCCGAACGGGCCTGCAACGCAAAGCTGTTGGCAGCCGCATCGGGGTGTGCGCTGTACCAGGAGACGAACTCGGTCGCCGAGTGGCTGCCAGGCAGATCCTCGCCGGGAATGCCGAGACCACGGTCGGTCGCCGCCCCGACGCAGTAGACCACCGCATGGTAGAGCTCGCTCAGCCGTTCGGGTGACAGCCCGTCCCCGCCCACCTGGACATGGCCGAGAAAGGTGATCCGCTCGTGCTCCAGGACGGTCCGCAGACTGTTCTGCAGCGACTTGATCTTCTCGTGGTCGGGGGCGACGCCGTACCGCACGAGGCCGTACGGGCAGGGCAGCCGGTCCAGCACGTCCACCCGGACATCGGGCACACGGGACTGCTCGACCAGAGACTGGGCGGTGTAGACCCCGCTGGGTCCGGAGCCGACGACGGCGACACGGAGCACGGTGCACCTCTTCCCGGAGGGTGACTCCAGCATCCCACCGGTCGGCGGAGCGGGGGAGAGGTGCGGCCGCGTGGCGCGTCAGGAGGACAGTGCGCGCATCCGGTCGATCTCGACCGTCTGCTGGGCGACGACATCGCCCGCCATCTCCTCGACCTGAACGTTGTTCCCCTCCGAGAGGGCCTCGGTCGCCATTGTGATCGCTCCCTGGTGGTGGGTGATCATCAGCTGCAGAAACAGCTTGTCGAAGGCCTTGCCCTCTGCCGCCCGCAACTCCTTCAGCTGCGCCTCCGTCGCCATGCCGGGCATCCCGGCGTGGTCGTGACCGCCCGCGTGTTTCTGGCCGCCGTTGTGCGTGAGCCATCCCTCCATGGCGCCGATCTCCGGCTTCTGCGCTGCGGAGATGCGCTCGGCAAGTCGCTTGACCGGGGCGGACGAGGAACGGGACGGCACCAGGGCGGTCAACTCCAGTGCCTGGGCGTGGTGCTGGATCATCAGCTGTACGTAGCGGAAGTCGGCCGAGTTGGGGGTGTCGTCCCCGGCAGCCTTCGCGGCTTCCTCGACGGACAGGGTCTGCGCGGGCTCTCCCGGCTTCCCCGGTGCCACGACCGAAGGACCCTCTCCTGCACGCGTGTTGGCGTCATGACCGCCACCGCCCGCATCGCACGCGGCGAGGGAGAGTACGGCGGTCGCCACGGCAGCGACGACTACGGATCTGTGCACATGCGCGACCTGACGGAAAATCAACAAGGCTGCCTCCAGTGCAACATGAGGTCGTATCGGATTATTTGGCGCACATCCGCAACCTCAGGGGTCGGTAACTTTCATTACGTTCCTGTTGCCATCTGTTGGGATACCCGTGGGAAGGACGATACTGCCGGGGTCAGTCAACCGTTCAACCACGCTTTGGTACAGGGGAGGACGCAGTGACTTCGTTGCAGACCACCCAAGTGCGGCGCAGACGTCTGGGTGTGGCGGCAGCCGCCGCCGGACTCTTCGCCACTCTGCTGACGGCCGGACCAGCGGCCGCAACGCCCGACCCCGGTGATTCACCCGCCACCCGCACCGGTCTCTCCGCAAGTCAGGAGGCCGCTGCCACGGCCGCCATCGAGGACGGCGAGATACCCGGCGTGGACGAGATCGTCCACAGCGACAACATCACCCCGCTGGCCAACGTCCCGAAGGACGCACTCAAGGGTCTCAACACGGACCTGGCCTTCCAGGGGAAGTACGCATTCGCCGGAAATTACGACGGCTTCCGGATCTACGACATCAGCAACCCGAGTTCCCCGCAGACCGTCGCCCAGGTGCTCTGCCCCGGATCCCAGAACGACGTCTCGGTCTCCGGGGACCTGCTGTTCCTGTCCACCGACTCCTCGCGCAACGACAACTCGTGCGCCAGTACCACCCAGCCCGCCACGGAGAAGTCCTCCTGGGAGGGCATGAAGATCTTCGACATCAGCGACAAGCGCAACCCGAAGTACGTCGCCGCCGTCGAGACCGCCTGCGGCTCGCACACCCACACGCTGGTTCCGGAGCGCAGCAGCGTGTACATATACGTCTCCTCGTACTCGCCGAGCGCGACGTTCCCGGACTGCCAGCCGCCGCACGACGGGATCTCCGTCATCAAGGTGCCACGCAAGGCGCCCGCGAAGGCCGCGGTCGTGAACTTCCCGGTGCTCTTCCCGGACGGCGGCAACCCGGGCGCGCCCACCAACCCCGGGGTCTCGAAGACCACCGGCTGCCACGACATCACGGTGCTGCCGTCGAAGGACCTGGCCGCCGGTGCCTGCATGGGGGACGGCCTGCTGTTCTCCATCGAGGACCCGGAGAACCCGAAGATCATCGACCGGGTTCAGGACAATGTGAACTTCGCGTTCTGGCACTCGGCGACGTTCAACCAGAAGGCGGACAAGGTCGTCTTCACCGATGAGCTCGGCGGAGGTGGCGCGGCCACCTGCAACAAGGAGATCGGTCCGAAGCGCGGCGCCGACGGCATCTACGACATCGTCGGCAAGGGTGACCACCGCAAGCTTGTCTTCCGCAGCTACTTCAAGATCGACCGCCCGCAGGCCGCCACCGAGGTCTGCGTCGCCCACAACGGTTCGATCATCCCGGTCAAGGGCCGGGACCTGATGGTCCAGGCCTGGTACCAGGGCGGAGTCTCGGTATGGGACTTCACCGACTCCTCGGCGCCCAAGGAGATCGCGTTCTTCGAGCGCGGTCCCGTCAACCTGAACGCCGTCACCACGGCCGGCCCCTGGTCGGCGTACTACTACAACGGATACATCTACTCCAACGACATCGCCAAGGGCTTCGACGTCCTGAAGCTCGACGACCCGCGGACCGACCCGGCGAAGCGCGTGCGGATGCCGGAGCTCAATGTGCAGACGCAGCCGGATTACTTCGACAACTGATCCGGCTGTTCGGGTATCGCCGGACCCGTGCGCTCACGGCGCGTTCCCGCCGGGCGGATCCTCGCCCGGCGGGACACGGCGAGCAGCCTGGCGCGGTGCACGGCCTCATTGACCGATGCGCCGCGCGGGCACATGCTGAACCCCTGCGTTGACCGGTTCATGCTGTCCGTCATCAACGCGGCCCCCGACCGATGCCCGACGGGCCAGGTCGACCGGGGTGGCTGCCTGGTTCCGGCGACGCAGGGGATCGCCGGAATCGGCCGTTCCTACGCGGCTTCGTACCGGTGGGCCCGGCCACCCCGCCACTCGACCCAGTCGGGGCTGTCGAGAATCCGCTCGGGGTCGTCGAGCCCGGTGCCCTCCAGGAACACGATCACATCGTGATCCGAGTGGGCGAGCCCCAGGATCTGGACCCGGCCGTCACGCTGCACGGTGACACGTCGCCCGCCGGAGGGGGACGGCCGGAAAATCACGATCGGGGGAGAAGTCATGCCTCCAGGGTGCGACGCGCCGGAGGGCGCCGCACAGGGAATGGCCGAGCCGGACGGGGAGCGGTATGCCGTTACGCGGCAGACCTTGCGCTTCCGCCGGTCACCGCGGCCCACTCCACCAGGAGTCGCTGGTACTCCTCCTCGTCGTCCGGGGACAGGCATCCGCCGGAACGCTGCCACAGGTCGCGAATCTCTTCATTCACCACTGCGGCGGAGCGCACGGAACCGGATGAGCGGGGAGAACGGGACATGCCACCAGGCTAAGGCCCTGGTGTGACAATCGGACCCATTGGGCGTCGGGGACATCTCTCACATGTCTCTCCGCGGGATCACGGAATGAGCCCGAGTGCCCGTAGCCCGCCCGGCCGTTCCTCCACCGGCAGAGGGTCGACAAAGCGCACGTCACACCCCAGTGCGGCCGCTCCGCCATCCGCGTGTCGCTCGTCACCCACCATCACCACATCCTTCGGATCCTGGCCGATAAGTGTGCAGGCCGTGTGAAAAAGTTGTGGGTCCGGCTTCTGGATCCCGTGCTCGTACGACAGGACATAGGCGTCTACCAGGGCGTCGAGACCATGGGCGCGGAAGATCGGCCGCAGGTCCCAGCCGACGTTGCTGACCACGCCGACCCGGGTCCCGCCCGCACGCAGCGCCCCGAGCACCTCCGCCGCGTCCGGGTACGGCTGCCACGCCGTCGGCGACATGTGCCGCTCGTAGAGCGCCTCGTACAGCCCCGGATCCGGCAGGGCGACCTGGCGGGCCAGCCCCGTGAACGCCTCACGGTGCCGTTCCGTGCTCTTGTCGCGCGTGGCCCACGCCGCGGCAAGCCGGTCGGGCACGCGCTGCGGCGTCGGGCCGCCCGGCAGCGCCCCGACGGCCGTCAGGTCCGCCACGTACCGCTCGAAGTCGGCATCGGCCACGGTGATGTTCCGCTCGGCGAGCACCGCCGAAAGCCACGACCGGACGGGTTCGATACGGAAGAGGGTCCCGGAGAAGTCGAAGAGCACACCCTTGAGCACCATGGGCCCGATCCTCGCCCATTCAGGAGCGGTGCGGCAAGGCCGCCCGTTCCCGTCCCTCGAACCGGGCGAATACCGCGATCGAGAACGCGACCACCGCCGCACCCAGCAGCCAGCCCCCCAGTACATCGGTCATCCAGTGCACCCCCAGATAGAGCCGGGTCACCCCCACGCCGATCACCGAGACCCACGCCACCGCGAGCGCGACGTGCCACACCCGCCGCCTCACGCCGTGCCGGTGCAGCAGCCACAGCAGCAGACCACAGCTCACCACCGCCGTCATGGCGTGACCGGACGGGAACGCCGCGTAGTGGGCCGAGTCCACCGGGTTCGGCCATTGAGGGCGCTCCCGGCCGACCGCGGACTTCAGCCCCTGCTGCAGCAGGGTGGCGAACAGGCTCGTCGCCGCCACCCACCCCGCGAGGATCCGGGCCCCGCGCCACCACAGCCTCACCACGGCGACCGCGATCAGGATGCGCATCGTCCAGGGGTCCCACACCCAGTCGGTCAGGATCCGGTTGATGTGCACAAGGCCCGGCTCCGCCACCGCCCGCCGGTGCAGCGCGTCGGCGACCGTACGGTCCAGCGACATCAGCGGGGACCAGCGCAGGGCGACCAGGATCAGCAGCACCAGGGCGAGGGACCCGCACACGATGCCGGCTCCGAGAGCAGGTGAGCGGTCCGGCGGGGAGAGGGGCGGGGGCGGGGCTGGGGAGTGCATGGGGTGATCCTTGCGGACGGACCACGACACCGGCTATCCCAGCGCGCTGAGTCCCGGCACGAAGGCCACCAGAAGCGGCACCACCGGCACCAGGGCAGCCGCCGCGGTCAGCCGCAGCCGACGCCCCGCGGTGAGCCGCTCGACGGGGGACAGCAGCCGGTTCACGCGCAGTGGCAGCTCCGCGTCCGGCGTCGGGCAGGGACCGAACACGCCCCGGTCCTCGTTCAGTTCGACCAGGGCGAGAGCGATCGTCAGCCGCCCGAAGCGCCGTGACGCCACATCGTCCGCTGCCAATTCGACGAGCCGGTGCATCTCGTCGCGGAAAGCGGCGAACACCGGCACCTGGGGGAAGCCGTTCGCCAGCGCTGCGGAACAGTGCAGCAGCCAGTCGTGCCGCGCCTGCGCGTGTCCCTGCTCATGGGCCAGTACCGCATCCAGCTGACGGCCCTTCAGCCGTCCAAGTGCCGCAGTGGTGATGACCAGTTGAGGTGCCGCACCGGGCAGCCACCAGGCGTCGGGGCGTTCACCCTCCAGCACCACGAGCCGGCCGCTGACGGGCTCCTCGCCGGGCATCAACGGGGAACGGATCAGCAGTTCGGTCCGGCGCCGCCTGCGCCGCACCTGAGCCCGGCGGATCTCCCGCGTCAGCATCGCCGCGCTCCAGATACCACCCAGTGCCAGCAGAACGGCCATGACGGCGGACCACGGCCCGTACGCGGCCAGCGCGTACGCCTCCACCACGGCGTGCGGTGCGGATGCGAACACCTGCCCGCGTACCGCCTGCCAGGCGGCGGCCGCGCTGAACGTCATGGAGAGTCCGAAGGACAGCAGCACCCCGGCCACCACGCACTGCCACACCCACAGCGCCACCACGGGTTCGCGCTCGGGCCATTCGGCCCGCGCCATCAGCCGCGGGGTCACGACGGCGGCCAGTGCACCGAGCAGCAGCAGCACGAGGGAGACCAACATGGCGTCAGCCTATGAGTGGCGCGGTACCCGCGGGTATGGCTGCGCTCGGCAAGTGATGTACGCCACGGTTGACCGCACCCGCTGTCTCACAGCGTGAGCAGCATCGCGAACATGGCGATCCCCATCGTCAGCCGGCAGGCCAGTGCCAGCTCCGGCCGTGCGCCCCAGCCGCCTCCCGTCGGCCCCTCGGCCGGACCCGCGGCGGCGACCGGAATCAGCCGCGTCCCGGACCGCAGCACATAGGCCGCGTAATAGACCAGAAGCATCCCCGTCAGCAGCGGCACGCCACCGGCGACCTGCGCCGTCTGATGTCCGCCGTACACACCCTGCACACCGCCCGCACCGTGTGCTGCCGCGCCGCTGCCCGGCGCCATCGCCAACGCCATGTAGACCATCGACAGTGAGCCGACCAGATGGTGCAGATGGTGCCCCTTGCGGCGGGCGAACCAGAGGGCGCGCAACGCGGCCCCGCCGAACAGCACCACGTACACAGCCCATCCCCACACGGGCGGCGGGAAGACCGCGGCGGGCGCCGCCATCGCGGCCATGCCGAAGCCCATGACCGCCTCGGCGCGCGCCGTTCTGCGCTCCTCCTCCGTCCCGCTGCGCATCCGCAGCAGGCAGTACGCGCCCGTGACCACGCACAACGCCATCAGCAGCCAGCCGGACATCGCCGGTCCGTGCACAGCGCACCTCCCCAGGACGTACGACGTCAGTGTCGACTAGTCGATGCCCCGACCCGGCAGGTCGTACGCGGCGCACTGATGTACGAGGGGAGCGCGTGGAGGAAACCCGCAGAAGGACGTGGCCACTTGTGCGCCGTCGCGGGTCACTGCCCTCAGGGCCGATAGCGCAGCGGATGGTCCTCCGGCACTTCGACGACGGCGATCCGCACCCCGTCCGGATCGGAGATCCACATCTCCACGAGCCCCCACGGTTCGCGCACCGGTGGCCGTTCCACCTCGACGCCCCGGGCCGACAGCTCCTCGTACGTCGCCCGGACGTCCGCGACCTGCAGCCACAGCCGCAGCCCGGGCGAGGGCGGTGTGACGGAGCGCCCGGAAACCTCCAGGAAGCCGCCGCCCAGGAAGTACACCGTCCCGCGCTCGGGGCCGGTACCGAACTCCCGGTACACCGGCAGCCCGAGGGACTCTCCGTAGAAAGTCCGTGACCGCTCGGGGTCGGTAGGGCTCAACAGGACCCGACTGCTCAGCACATGCACCATGGTCGAGACATTAGGCGCGGACCAGCGGGTTACTCTGCTGCGGCACGGCCCAGCAGAGAAACGGAGAGCCTCACCATGGACACTGCCCCGCCCCGCGACTCAGGACAGCTGACCTTCCGCGACGCGGCGGACGCCGATGTGCCCGCGCTCGTGACGCTGATCGAGTCGGCGTACCGGGGCGACTCGAGCCGCGCGGGGTGGACCACCGAGGCGGACATCCTGCAGGGGCAGCGGACCGACCCTGACGGGGTCCGCGCGGTGGTTGAGGAACCCGGCAGCCGGCTGCTCGTGGTGGAGCGGGACAGCGAACTGATCGCCTGCTGTCAGCTCGAACACCGCGGGGAAGCCGCCTACTTCGGGATGTTCGCGGTCCGCCCCGAGCTGCAGGGCGGTGGCCTCGGAAAGCTGATCATCGCCGAGGCCGAACGCACCGTCCGGGAGGGCTGGGGCGCCACCGAGATGCACATGACCGTGATCTCGGTGCGTGAGGAACTGATCGCCTGGTACGAGCGCCGCGGCTACCGCCGTACGGGAGAGCTGAGCCCGTTCCCGTACGGCGACGAGCACTTCGGCGTCCCGCAGCGCGACGATCTCGCCTTCGAACTGCTGATCAAGGACCTGAAGGAGGGTTAGGGCCTCTCGTTCGGATCGTGCCGGGCTCGCGGGGCCCGGCACGCACATCTGCCGCGTTGTCGTCAGTCTTCCCCAAGCTCTCGGCTTCGCTCGAGCAGGGGAGACCCCCATTCGCTCCGCGTGGGCTCCTTCCTCCGCCTTGCAGCTGCACGCACCACGGCGACACCAGCCGCTCCGCGGCGGGCCGCTCCCTGATCCGGCCTGATCCAAACGAAAGACCCCAGCCCTCCCTGCACCTACGCGGTGAAGCGGCCGGCGCGGCGGATCTCCGGGAAGTCGGTGGTCGCGCCGTCCAGCCCCAGGGCGCGCACCAGACGCAGATGGTCCTGGGTGTTCACCACCCAGCCGATGACCTTCACTCCCTCGGCGTGGGCCTGCTCGACGACCTCCAGCGTGAGGCGGCGGATGTTCAGCGCGAGCGTCGCCGCGCCCACCGCCTTCGCCCGGTCCACCACATCGCTCTTCCACCGGCTGGCGATGAGCACGGTTCGTACTCCCGGCACCAGTTGAGCGATCTCGGCGACCGCCTCGTCGTGGAACGACGACACCTCGACCCGGTCGACGAGATCGCGCAGCCGCATCACCTCGGCCAGCGCCCGGGCTGCGGCCGCATCCTTGATCTCCGCCTGCAAGGGGGAGCGCACGGCATCGAGCACCTCCTCGAAGACGGGCACCCGTTCGCCCTGCCCGGCATCGAGTTCCCGCAGCTCGGCCAGGGTCTTCTCGGCGATCGGGCCCGTGCCGTCGGTCGTCCGGTCCACCTCGGCGTCGTGCATGACGGCGAGTGCGCCGTCCTTGCTCAGATGAAGGTCCAGTTCGATGGCGTCCATGCCGGCCTGCTCGGCGTGGACGAACGACCGCAGGGTGTTCTCCGGCTCGACACCCATCACCCCGCGATGACCGATGGTGAGAAAAGTCAAGGCAATCTCGCTTCCGTCGACGGCGTCTCCCCGCGTGCTGCTCCTGCCCACGCGGCACTTCGGCACTCGGCTTACGGCAACTCGGCAGCCTAGTGGCCCGGACCCGGGAGAGAGCCGGTCACGCGAAGGTGAATGGCGGCGTGTCCCTGGACGTCGGCGACACCGAGCAGGAATCCGGTGATGACGGCTGCGACAAGGACGGCACGGATACTCACGCGGCGGTCTCCGGAGGGGTGGGAGGGAGGCGGATGGCACCCGTCCTACCGGTAGCGCCGGTGCCCGGCGAGCTGTGTCACTCGTACGTGGGCGCGCCCCGCACGGCCCGAACGCCCGGGTGTGCGACCGTCGGCGGTCCGGCATCCCCCGGAACCGACGGAAGGAGTCGCGCAACCGGAATGCGACAGGAAGAATCGCGGTGACCATGGGGGGTCGGCAGGATAATTTTCTGAGGCTCACTTGTCTCGAAGAACCACATATGGATACGGTTGCTTGACGCGAGGTTCTCCCGTGGAGGAAGTGTGATGACGGAAATTCTTGTGCACGACGCCGAGGTCGGCGCGATAGCTACTGCCCAGCGGGTGGTCGAGCAGCCTGCCTGGCCTGCGCTCAGGGATGCCGTGGAGGAGATCCGGCCCTGGCAGGCGAAGGACGGTTCGATCGACTTCGACGCCGACGGCGCCCCCTCGCCCGCCACCGTCCGGGTGACGCTGGAACGCGTGATCGCCGCGATCGAAGAGCTTTCCCCGCTGCTCCCGCACGATGCCGCGTACCACCGCGCCCTCGTCATGGACCTGCGCCGTTGGGCGGCGGACGGCTTCGGTGTGCCGGACTTCCTGGACTCGCTGCTCGCCTTCCAGCCCGCCAAGAACCGCACCGACGGTCTGCAGCACCTGGTCGTCTTCGCGATGTACACGCAGAACGGCAACCCGGACCGCAATCTCGAAGCGGTCGTGCTGCGGATGGTCTGGCCCGAATGGCTCGCCGAGCTCGAAGCCACGCGCTACGACAACCCGCTCTTCTGCGGCATCACCTTTGAGGGCTTCACCTCCGGTTACGACACCAATTCCGCGGTGCTCTTCCCGGAGACGATCGCCGTGCGCGAGGCTCCCGAGCGCTTCAGCTGGGGCGGCATCTTCTGCGACCGTGAGGCCGCCCGCTTCCGCCGCGTCACCGAGGCCTCCGTCGAGCTCCTCGGCGTGGAGCTGCCCGAGGACATCCGCGGGATGGTCGGCGACCAGCAGCGCTGCGAGCAGGCATTCGTGCTCTGGGACTTGGTCCACGACCGCACCCACAGCCACGGCGACCTGCCGTTCGACCCGTTCATGATCAAGCAGCGCCAGCCGTTCTGGATGTACGGACTGGAGGAGCTGCGCTGCGACCTCACTGCCTTCAAGGAGGCCGTGAAGCTGGAGGCCGACGGCTTCCCGCAGGGCCGTGACGTGCAGTACGCCGTGCTGTTCGACCGGATGTTCCGCTTCCCGGTCACCGGCGAGCGGGTCCGCAACTACGACGGTCTCGGCGGCCAACTGCTCTTCGCGTACCTCCACAAGCACGATGTGATCCGCTGGACCGACAACACCCTGAAGATCGACTGGGACCGGGCCCCGCAGGTCACCAACCAGCTCTGCGGCGAGATCGAGAAGCTCTACCGCGACGGCATCGACCGCCCCAAGCTGGTCCACTGGTTCGCCGCGTACGACCTGGTCTCGACCTACCTGGCCCCACACCCCGGCTCCCGCTGGGCCAAGGGTCCGGACGCCCTGGACCTCTCGCAGCCGCCCCGCAAGCTCGTGGACGACGTGCTTCCGGACGAGTTTCCGCTGAGCATGTTCTATGAGGCGCTCTCCAAGAAGCTGAAGAATGTGATCGCCTCCACCAAGGGGATCACCGCGGCGGACGCCGAGCAGGCAGCCGCATGAGCGCTCGTTCCAAGGAGGCAGTGGCCATGAACGCAAACGGCACGGGCAATGGGAACGGCGCGCTGGAAGGTGCGGTGATCGCCGTTGCCGGAGCCGCCGGACCGGCCGGCCGGGCGACGCTGCTCAGGCTCGCCGAGGCCGGTGCGATCGTCGTCGCCTCGGACGCGGACGCCACCCGCCTGGCGGAGGCCGTCGACGCCGCACGGTACGCCCACGGCGGCGCCACCGTCACCGGCGACACCGTCGATCTGCTCGACCTCGCCGCCGCCCGGGAATGGGCGGACAAGACCGAGAAGGAGTTCGGCCGGATCGACGGCCTGGTCCACCTGGTGGGCGGCTGGCGCGGCAGCGCCACCTTCGCCGAGACCGACCTCGCCGACTGGGATCTCCTGGAGAAGCTGCTGATCCGCACGGTTCAGCACACCTCGCTGGCCTTCCAGGCAGGGCTCCAGCGCAGCGACCGCGGCCGCTATCTGCTGATCAGCGCGGCCGGGGCGAGCAAGCCCACCGAGGGCAATGCCGCCTACGCCGCGTCGAAGGCGGCCGCCGAGGCCTGGACCCTCGCGCTCGCCGACGCCTTCCGCAAGGCGGGGGGCGAGGAAGGGCCGAAGACAGCGGCTGCGATCCTGATCGTCAAGGCACTGGTGCACGACGCGATGCGCGCCGAGCGCCCGAATGCGAAGTTCGCGGGCTTCACCGACGTCAAGGAGCTGGCCGAGGCCATCGCCGGCGTCTGGTCCAAGTCCGCCTCCGAAGTGAACGGAAAGCGTCTGTGGCTGACCCCGCAACCATAAGGACCGACGCGCGACGTCACCACGATCCGCAGATACGCGGATTCGCCAGTGACAACTACGCGGGCGCCCACCCGGAGATCCTCGCGGCCATCGCCCTCGCCAACGGCGGTCACCAGATCGCCTACGGCGAGGACGACTACACCGAGAACCTCCAGCAGATCGTCAAGGGGCACTTCGGCCCCACCGCCGAGGCGTTCCCGGTCTTCAACGGCACCGGGGCGAATGTCGTCTCGCTGCAGGCGATGACCGATCGCTGGGGCGCGGTCATCTGCGCCGAGTCCGCGCACATCAACGTGGACGAGGGCGGCGCTCCGGAGCGCGTGGGCGGCCTCAAGCTGCTCACCGTGCCGACCCCGGACGGCAAGCTCACCCCCGAGCTCATCGACCGGCAGGCGTACGGCTGGGACGACGAGCACCGCGCCATGCCCCAGGTCGTGTCGATCACTCAGAACACCGAGCTCGGCACCGTCTACACGCCCGATGAGATCCGCGCCATCTGTGAGCACTCCCACGAGCGCGGCATGAAGGTTCACCTCGACGGGGCGCGGATCGCCAACGCCGCGGCGTCGCTGGGCGTCCCTGTGCGTGCCTTCACCAGCGAGGTCGGCGTCGACGTCCTCTCGTTCGGCGGCACCAAGAACGGGGCGCTCTTCGGTGAGGCCGTCGTCGTCCTGAACCCCGATGCCGTACGGGCCATGAAGCATCTGCGGAAGCTGTCGATGCAGCTCGCATCGAAGATGCGTTTCGTGTCGGTGCAGCTGGAGGCGCTGCTCGCCGGTGACCTGTGGCTGCGCAACGCCCGGCACGCCAACGCCATGGCCCAGCGGCTCGCGGAGGGTGTCCGGGCGGTGGACGGCGTGGAGATCCTCTACCCGGTCCAGGCCAACGCCGTCTTCGCGCGTCTGCCGCACGACGTGAGCGAGCGGCTCCAGAAGCGCTTCCGTTTCTACTTCTGGGACGAGGCCGCCGGCGATGTGCGCTGGATGTGCTCCTTCGACACCACGGAGGACGACGTGGACGCGTTCGTCCTCGCGCTGAAGGAAGAGATCGCCAAGTAGCACCATACTGTGCATGGATATGCGACCGACCGGAATGTCATTGCTTTCCGGTCGGTCGCTTCCGTACGCTCTGCATGCATGGAGCTGACGCAGCAAACCCCGGATATGGCCGCCTATCTCGCCGCCGGTGTGGCCATCGACCACGAGCATCCGCTGGTGTGGCAGACCGTCGATCGCCTTCGCGTCGACACCACCGACGCATACTCATACGCGCTCGCGGCCTACGAGTTCGTCCGCGACGCCATTCCGCACTCCGTCGACTCGGGTGATCTCAGGGTCACCTGGCGCGCCTCGGACGTCCTCGCCACCCGTAACGGCATCTGTCATTCCAAGTCCCATGTGCTGGCGGCCCTGCTGCGCGCGGCAGGCATCCCGGCGGCCCTCTGCTACCAGGGCTTCGACGACGAGAACGGGAATCCGGACGTCCTGCACGGGCTGATCGCCGTGCGCCTGCCGGGCCGTGACCGCTGGGACCGCCAGGACCCGCGCGGCAATGGGCGCGGCGTCGACGCCCAGTTCTCGCTCGACAAGGAACGGCTGGCCTGGCCCATCGGGCCGGAGTCCAATGGAGTGGACTATCCAGTACTCTATGCAGCACCGCATCCGGCGGTTCTGCGCGCCCTGCAGACTGCCGAGGACCGCACGCAGCTGTGGCGCACGCTCCCGACCGCGCTCTGACCCGACCCGAGGCAAGGCAGCAGATGACCCTGACGCTCACCGTTTCCGACGACGTACGCACCCTCGCGCCCGGCTTCACCCACCTCGCCGTCGAGGCGCGCGGGCTGATGAACGGGCCGAGCGATGAGGACAGTTCGGCCCTGCTGGACGATGCCGCCCGACGGCTCGTCGAACGGCTCGACGGCAGGGCCCCGCACGAGGACCCCCACGTCGCCGCCTGGCGGGACGCGTACGCCGCCTTCGGCGCCAAGCCGTCCCGCACCCGAAACTCCGCCGAGGCGCTCGCCAAGCGCGCCCTCACCGAGGCCGGACTGCCGCGGATCAATCTGCTGGTGGATGCCTACAACGCGATCAGCGTCGCCCATCTGATCCCGGTCGGCGGTGAGGACACCGATCGCATTATCGGCGGTGAGGACACCGATCGCATTAAGGGTGCGATGCGCCTCGTACGCGCCACGGGCCGGGAACCCTTCCCCACGGTCGCGGGCGGCGAGGAGGGCGTGGAACACCCGGAGCCCGGCGAAGTCGTCTGGTGCGACGACGAGGGCGTCACCTGCCGCCGCTGGAACTGGCGGCAGGGCGTACGCACCCGGCTCACCGAGGAGTCGGTCAACGCCGTGTTCCTCCTGGAGAGCCTCACCCCGATGACGATCCGCGAGCTCGAAGCCGCAGGCGCCGAACTCGCCGAGTCGCTGGAGAAGCTGAGCCCCGGAGCCCGGATCACCGTCCGCACCCCGGAGTGACGTTTCAGCCGTGGTGGTGAACGGGCCCGGTCAGCTGGTCTCGCGCACTTCGGCGGGCGTCGGAGCCGTACCGCCGAGGTGCGCGGGCACCCACCAGGTGTCGCTCGCGTCCCTCGGCCGCACCGGGTAGGCGCGCTGCGCCGCTTCGAGGAGCTCCTGCACCCCTTCCCGCAGGCGCCGGGTGATCGCACCCGCGTACTGGTCGGTGGGGGCCTCCATCGGCGCACCCACCCGGATCGTCACCGGGGTGTGGCTGCGCTTGAAGTTGCGCGGCCGCCCCTTGGTCCAGATCCGCTGCGTGCCCCACAGGGCCATCGGGATCAGAGGTACGCCGGCCTCCTGGGCCAGCCGGGCCGCGCCCGACTTGAAGCTCTTCAGTGTGAACGACTGCGAAATGGTCGCCTCGGGGAAGACGCCGATGATCTCGCCGGAGCGCAGTGAGGCGAGCGCGTGGGCATACGCGTCCTCGCCCTGCTTCCGGTCGACCGGGATGTGCTTCATGCCGCGCATCAGCGGACCGGAGACCTTGTGCCGGAAGACCGATTCCTTCGCCATGAAGCGGACCAGCCGCTTCTGCGGCAGCGCCGCGAGCCCGGTGAAGATGAAGTCGAGATAGCTGATGTGGTTGCTGACCAGTACCGCACCGCCGGTCTTCGGGATGTGCTCCGAACCCTGAGTGTCGATCTTCAGGTCCAGCGCCTTGAACATGGTGCGAGCGGCGCCGATGACCGGCCGATAGACGAGTTCTGCCATCTGGAGAAGACCCTTCTTCAGCGCCTGAGGAGGGTTCTCCCGGCGGAAGTTACGCAGCCGTAGGTTTTCGGCATTGCGCCGATCGTGCCCCATGTCCGTCGCGGTGGCCAGTCTCGGCGGGCGCGGGGCGCGAGATTCTCGTCACGTGGAGTCGGCGGGAATGACTCCGTGACCGACGGTGCTGACCCTTTGTGAAGGGCTCTGACAGGAGGCGGACGGTGGACGGGCAGACACGCGCGAACAGGCTGGATGCGGCCCAACTCGGCGCGGAATTGGGGGAGCGGGCGACTCTCGTGCAGTTCTCCAGCGCCTTCTGCCAGCCTTGCCGGGCCACCCGCCGCACCCTCGGCGAGGTGGCCGGAATGGTCGACGGCGTCGCCCATGTCGAAATCGACGCCGAGGCGCATCTCACTCTTGTACGCGAGCTCGACATCAGCCGCACGCCGACGGTTCTGGTTCTCGACGCGACCGGCCGGATCGTCCGCCGAGCGGTCGGGCAGCCCCGCACCGTCGATGTTGTCGCCGCGCTGGGGCGCGCGATGTGACGGACCGTGATGCATCTCCCACATTGCGGAACCCTCTTGACTGCACCCACCACGCATCGTCAGTCTGACGCTATGCCGCCGGAACTCCTTCTCTACGGCCGGGTCCACCTGGACCTCGCCCACAACGCGAGTGCGCGCTGTCCGGGTGCCTGAGCGCCCACGGCCCCGTACGCCTCCCTCGCAGAAGGACATCTCCATGACGGCTTCGCCCGAGCTCTCCAGTGCCCGCGCGGCTTCCCCCGATCTCCTGCGCTCCGTCTTCCGGCAGCACGCCGCCGGTGTCGCGGTGATCACCGCCGCCGGTGACCGGCCGGTCGGCTTCACCGCGACCTCCCTCAACTCCGTCGCCGCCGAGCCGCCGCTCATCTCCTTCGGCGTGGGGACCTCGTCCTCCAGCTGGCCGGTCGTGGCGGAGGCCGAGCACATCGGCGTACACATACTGGGCGAGCACCAGCAGGAGCTGGCCGCCACATTCGCGCGCAGCGGCGCCGACCGGTTCGGTCCGTCCACCTATTGGCGCAGTGGGCCGGAAGGTGTCCCGGTGCTCGACGGAGTGCTTGCGTGGCTGGTCTGCCGTGTGGTGGCGCGCATCCCGGCGGCGGACCACCGGATCGTGATCGCGGAGGCCGTCGTCGGCGATCCGGCCGGGGGCGGCCGCCCGCTTCTCTACCATCAGGGTCGTTTCACGGCGTTGCGGGACTGAGAGTTCCCAGGTGGCGCATGGGCACCGAGCGTCGGCCAGGTCACAGTGCAAAGCGCTTGCTTATGGGTAACGTACTGGGTGTACTGGCGAGTAATATTTCGCTCGGAGCGTCGGTCGCCCCGACCGGAATCCGCCCCATCAGGCGCCTATGCTGCGTGCATCAAGGCAGCCCAGAAATGACGATGCAGTAGGAGAGCCGGCGTGAGCTTGAGGATCGTTGTCTGTGTGAAGTATGTGCCCGACGCCACCGGTGACCGGCACTTCGCCGATGACCTGACGCTG
>NZ_JBSFYR010000114.1:0-19824 GCF_053599875.1 Streptomyces sp. NPDC005151
GCCAGCGCAGTGAACAGGCCTGTGGTGAAGGCCCGTTGACGGAACAGGGCCGGGTCGATCAGCGGAGCGTCGGTCGGGCTCACTTGCGCATGAGGGTGGTCCGGCTCAGGTCCAGAGCGTCGCGATGAAGATGTTGGCGACCGTCAGTCCGCCGACCGCCGCGAACACGCCCTTCTCGGCCTTCTCCTCGTCCCGCTTGATGTAGACCAGCGCGAGGATCACCACCAGGACCGCCAGCTTCACGCCGATCTTGATGTTGTTGACCGGGTGGTCGTCGGCCTGGTTGAGCCCGACCAGCGCGACACCGGTGACCAGCATGGTCAGCGCGCCGTGCAGCATCGCCGGGACGAAGCGTGCCGTGCCCGCACCCATCGCCTTCATCTGGGTCAGGAAGCCACCCAGGAGGGAGGCGATGCCGATGATGTGCAGCGCGACGAAGACATTGATGAGTACGTCCATGAGGCCGAAGCCTAGCCGGGGCCATATCACCCCTCTTCGGCGAGGTGGGGGCTCCTTGGCATTTCACTTGCATCTGCACCAATTGCCTGACTTTGGTGCAATTTTTCAGTCACTCAACGACAGCACATTGCCAAATTCGGGCAATAACCGTCATTGCGACTCTTCCCCGCGCCCCGGGCTTAGCGTCCCTGTCCAGGTGGCCGGCTTCACCGCCGCTCCGCACCCGGACGGCAGCCCGGTCACCCGCCGAGAAATCCGGCGGCGGGCCGCTCCCCCTGTTGGCGTCCCGCCGCCGGACCTCAGCGGCCCGCCGGTAGGCCCCGACGGGCAGTCGACGCAAGGAGCCCCGCCCCCTTGGCAGCGCATCGGAAACCCAGGCAGCGCCCGCGCACCGGCTCCGCCGCCCGCACCGCAGCCACCCTCGCCTTCGCCGGGGCGGCGACCGCCGCCTCCCTGCCGGGCTCCGTGCACGCCGAACCACAGCCCACCCCCACCCGGATCAAGGCCGCGGTGGACCGGCTGTACCACGACGCCGAGGTCGCCACCGAGCAGTACAACGGCGCGAAGGAGAAGGCAACCGCCGCCGCCAAATCCCTGAACGCACTGCGCGACGAGGCCGCCCGCAGGACCGAACGCCTCAACGCATCCCGCAACGCACTCGGTTCGCTCGCCGCCGCGGAGTACCGCACCGGCGGCCTCGACCCCGCCGTGCAGCTGGCGCTGTCCTCGGACCCCGACCAGTATCTGCAACGGGCCTCGTACGTGGACCGGGCCGCCGACCGCCAGGCGGCCGAGGTCTCCAACGTGCAGCGGCAGGTCACCGAGATCGCCCAGCTGCGCGCGGAGGCGAAGGACGAGCTGGCGGCCCTCACCGCCCGCCGGGCCGACCTGAAGAAGCACCGGACGACGGTCAGGGCCAGACTGGCCGACACCCGGAAGCTCCTGGACACCCTCTCACCCGCGGAGCGCGCCGAGTTCGAACGCTCGGACACCGCCCGCGCCGCCGCCCGCGCGGATCGCAGCGCCCCGCGCTCAGGCACCGCCCAGGCCCCCAACGCCCGCGCCGCGGAGGCCATCACGTTCGCCTACGGGGCGCTCGGCAAGCCGTACGTCTGGGGCGCGACCGGACCGTCCTCGTTCGACTGCTCCGGGCTGACCCAGGCCGCCTGGCGCTCCGCCGGCGTCTCGCTCCCCCGCACCACATACACCCAGATCAACGCCGGCCGGAACATCCCCCGCTCCGAACTCGCCCCCGGTGACCTGGTGTTCTTCTACTCCGGGATCAGCCATGTCGGTCTCTATATCGGCGACGGACAGATGATCCACGCACCGCACCCCGGAGCGCCGGTCCGCATCGCGCCGATCGACGGCATGCCCTTCGCGGGAGCGACCCGGGTCGCATAGGCTCCCTTGCTCCGCAGTTCGCGGTCCTGAGTCCGGAGTCCCACCGGACCGGTCGAAGGGGGAACCCCATATGCCCATGGACGCCGACGTCCAGACCCACGCCCATACACTCGCCCTCCGCTCCCCCGACCACCTCCGGGTCGGCCCGTTCACCGTCCGTCACAACCCGAACTGGTCGCTGAAGTACGCCAATTACGCAATCCCGGACCGGGACGCCGAACCGACCGCGACCGACGTGCAGGAGCTGATCGCCGCATTCCGCGAACGGGACCGGATGCCGCGCCTGGAGTATCTGCCTAGCTGGGCACCCGCGGTCGAACCCGCCCTGCTCGCCGCCGGGTTCACCGTCGAGGACCGGGCGCCGATCCTGGCGTGCGCACCCGGCGACCTCCTGCCGCCGAAGCCCGTCGACACCCTCGTGCTCGCCGAACCGGCCACCGACGCCGAGTTCGACGCCGCCGCCCGCGTACAGCACCACGGGTACGGCGGGACCGGGGAGCCCGAGGGCGGCCAGGCCGCGTGGCTGCGCGACGCGGTGGCGGGCGGCGGAGTGGCGGCGCTCGCCACCCTCGACGGCACCCCGGCGGGCGCGGGCGGCTGCTCGGTCCCGGTCGACGGCCTCACCGAACTGACCGGTCTCGCCGTCGCCGACGCCTTCCGCCGCCGCGGCATCGGCGCCGCACTCTCCGCCCATCTGACCGCGGCCGCGTTCGCGCGGGGCTGCCGGGTGGTGTGGCTGGAGCCGGCCGACGCCACTGTGGAACGGATCTACGCGGGCATCGGCTACCGAAGGGTCGGCGAGAAACTCAACATCTCGCTCGACTGATCTGCGAATCTCATAAGCGGCCTACACGTAGACGGTCAATCGCCACAGGGGTGCTCCTTGCACGCGCCGCTAGGTCCACGGGCACATCCCCCAGCACGTGCGGGATGCGCCCTGCTTTACGTCCCCGAGGAAGGCGCTCCAGGCGGTGGCGGTGAAGGCGAGGACGCCGACCCGGCGGTCCTTGGTGTCGCGCAGATCCAGACCGGCTACCGACCGGCGGGCTTCGACGCACTCGCCGTTCTGCTGGCTGTAGGAGCTCTTGAACCACTCGGACCGATCAGAGGACATCTGCCGTTCTTCCTTAGCTGTGGGCCAGTTCGTTGGCCAGGCTGACCATCAGCGCCTCCGACTCCAGCGCGCTCAACGCTGTTGCTCGCACATGATCGAAGACTCCGTTGTAGTGCGCCGTATCCTCAGGCCCTTCGAGGTAGGCGTGGCTCGTGAAGCTCTCCAGGAGCACCACTTCCAGCTCCGTCGGAGCCGGGAAGTTGTAGAGCAGAAAGGGCAACATGCCACCCTTGCAGGCCCCTGCCGAGAAAGGTAGTACCTGCAACGTCACGTTCGGAAGCTGTGCCATCTCGACCAGGTGCAGCAATTGCTCCCGCAGCACCGCTCGTCCGCCGATCTGCTGCCTCAACGCCGCCTCCCCGAGGACCATCCATACGTGGAGAGGTTCCGGCCGACGTCCTGTCATCGCCTTCTGACGTTCAAGTCTAACGCGCACCTTGGTGAGTTGCGTCTCACCGGGAGGCCCAGCCGAGCCGCCTTGGATGACGGCCGTCGCGTACGCCTCGGTCTGGAACAGCCCAGGAATGATGCTCGGCTGGAAGCCCCGACATCCGGCGACCTCATCCTCCAGACCGATCAGGTCGAGAAAGTCCTGCGGAAGCTGGTCTTCCAACTCCCGCCACCAGCGCTGCCGTCGGCTCTCACGCGCAAGGGCAAGCCATCCTTCACGGGTCTTCGTGTCTTTGACGCCGTAAAAGTCGAGCAACGCTTTGAGGTCGAGCTGACGGATCCCGCTACGCCCTGACTCGATCCGGCTGACCTTCGCCGGGTGGCACCCGAGCTCCTGGGCGGCATCTTCAAGCAACCGGCCCTGCTCATCACGCAGTCGCCTCAGGTTCGCCCCCAGCACCCGGCGACGGACTGTTGGATTCTCCAGCACTGGCATGACGCCCCCTCAACCGAACTTCCACCGCGCACTCTTTGCGACCACCAACATACCCAGCGTCAGTGCCGGATGGAGTGAATTGAGGTGTTTCGCTTGCACCGTGCGAGCGCGACACCGCACCATACGGATGGTTGCTTTCTGCTCACGCACGGCAACTTTCTGCGGGTGGTCGCGCCAGGCCAAACCGCCATCCAGCCACGCGCTCTTGAGGGGGCACCCCTGTGTCTGTATCTGGAGAATCGCCGACAGCCATGGCCGTCACCAGCGTCGAAGCCCACCAACTCTTCCCTCGCCACCGCAGAAGCGCCGGCCGGGCCAGGGCTGCCCTCAGGCAGCAACTCATCGAGTGGAAGATCGCCGAAGAGCCGGCCGAGACAGCGGTGCTGCTGCTCTCCGAACTCGTCACCAACGCCGTCGAGCACGGCCGGGCCTCGCCCGGCCGGGAGATCGGAGCGCGATTCGCGCTCTACGACGGCACGTTGCGTATGGAGGTGGCCGATGCGAACGACGACCTCCCGAAGCCGCGCCCAGCCGGGATCGACGACGAGGATGGCCGCGGCCTGGCACTGGTGATCGCCCTCGCCGACCGGTGGGGGACGTGCCCGCGTAGGAACGGCATCGGGAAGGCAGTTTGGGTGGAGCTCATGCTTACCCCGGGCGATCAGGCGTCCATCCCTAGCGATGAAACGGGCTGAGCCGCCGCACTGGTCCAGACAGCAGGTCACCCACAAGGGCCGACTTGAGCGCCGAGTAGCCGAGGGGATTCTCACCCCTCGGCCCTCACAGATCCGTACGTGACGATCTCTCGTCATATGGCTCTTGTCGTTCTGGTCACCAGACGCGGGGGCAGCGCCGGGCCGCACAAGAATGTAACAGCTGTTCGAAAGGAAGGCTCCGCGCCGCAGGTCGTCGTCACGTCAGACGTCCTGCAGCATCCGGTCGTCCGGGACATCGGCGATCTCGGTCGGCGCGGGCGGCCGGGCGCACACGGGCCTTCCGTACTGCGATGGCTGGACCGTCATCGGCATCCCGTTGCAATCGCCCTTCATCTTCCGAATGTATGGAACGCCCAGGGCCGCCACGTACATGGTCACTGTGTTGTCGTCTCCCTCCTCGTCGGCGGCCGGGACAACGGGCTTGACGTCCAGCGGGACGACAACACAATCGGTTTCCGTCCCCAGCGCGGCGCGCTGAGGCAGTGAGGTTGCTGTCGCGGTCGGCGATCACGGCTCGCGTTGCTGGGGTGGGCGGTCCGGTTGGAGACCGGAACGCCCGCCGCCCTGCCTGCGATGCCTATGCGCAAGCGCGGTTTGTGCCGTGCCACGCGGAAGCACCAGAGGTGGGGTTATGGGGCCAGGGTGGTCCCCAGGTGCGCCCCGGCCGGTGTGCCGAGCTGGGTCGATCCGTAGTAGGTGGACGTGGACAGGCCCAGGCCGGTGCTGTTGCTCGGGACGGCCAGGAGTGCGCCGTTGCCCGTGTCTTCGCCCGCCGCGCCGATCGTCAGGTCGGCGCGGCCATAGCCGGAAAGATCCGTGAGGGAGACGGACGAGCCCAGGTTGTCGCCTGTCTCGGTGGAGCCGGGGACGCCGGTGGTGTCCTGCGAGATGGCCTGGGCGCCCGTTCCGGTGAGTCCGGTGGGGCTGCCCTTGAGGAGGATCGATGTGCCGGCGTCGGACTGGTTCACCGAGTTGCGGGTGATGTCCTCGTTCGGGGCGCCGGTCAGGACGTCCGCGTAACCGTCGGCGTTGTAGTCGCCGACCGAGACGGCGGTGCCCATGGCGTCGCCGGATTCGGCCGTGCCCGGCACCCCGGAGGTGTCCTGGTGGATGACCGTCGCGCCGGTGGAGGTCAGACCTGTGCCGGCGGTGCCGTAGAGGGCGGTGACCTGGCCGCCCGCGTGCGCGCCGGACTCGGCGGTGTAGGGCTGGCCGACGGCGATGTCGTCGATGCCGTCGCCGTTGATGTCGCCGGCGGCGAGGGAGCGGCCGCCCTTGACGGACAGGAGACCGGCCTTGGTGAGTCCGCCGCTGCCGCCCTTGAACCAGATGAGGCGGCCGATGCCGGCGGCGTCACGGTAGGTGAGGGCGACGTCCGCGTAGCCGTCACGGTTGAAGTCGCCGGATGCGGCGTCCTCGTAGGCGAGTGGGGTGGTGGCCGTGGTCAAGGTGCCGTACTGCGTGGTGGAGCCGGTCAGGTGGGTGTTCCAGCTGCCGCCGCTGCCGGTGCCCGCGGAGAAGACGTCGGCTTTGCCGTCCGCGTTGAAGTCGCCGACGGTGACGGCGGAACCGAGCTTGGCGCCCGCCGCGGTGGTGCCGACCGTGGTGTATGAGAGGCCTGAGGTGAGGCCGGGGCCGTACAGGACGGTGACGGCGCCGCGGTCGGCGTTGCCGGAGGTGTCGTCCTCACCAGGGACTCCGACGGCGAGGTCCGCGTAGCCGTCCCCGTTGATGTCGCCTGCTGCCGTGGCGGCGCCGAACGCGTCGCCGCTCTCCGCCGTGCCCGGGACGCCCGAACTGGCCTGGGTCAGTGTCCTTCTGGCGGCTGCAGAGGGTCCCGTGAGCGAGCCGGGGACGACGGTGAGGCTGCCGCTGGCGTTCTTCGGCATGCCGGCGACGAGGTCGCTGACGCCGTCGCGGCCCAGGTCCGCGGTGGGGCGGGCGGCGGAGGCGGTGGGTGAGGTGGTCAGTGCACGCAGGTCGGCGAGCCGGTCGTGCAGGTTCGCACCGGGGCAGGCGGTCGCCATGAGGTCCTGGTGGCTGGTGACGCGGTCGGTCTCGACCTGCTGGCCAGCGGTGTAGCGGCCGTTGTCGAACTCGGCGGTCAGCGTCGTCTTCGACAGCGGGTCCGCGCCGTACAGACCGAGCTTCCACCCGGCGATACGGGAGATCGCGGCGAGCGCGGCCGGAGTGGGCTTGGCGGTCTCCATGTTGCCCAGCAAAGAGATGCCGACCGTGTCGGGGTTGAAGCCGAGGGTGTGCCGGGCCTTGACCGGCTTGTCGACACCGCCCTTGCTGCCCTCGAAGATCTGCCCGCACTTGTCGACGACGAAGTTGTACCCGATGTCGCCCCAGCCCTGGGTTTTGACGTGGAAGGCCTGGATGGACCGGACCATGGCTGCGGACTGCGCACAGCTGTAGCTGTTACTGCCCGCCTCGTGATGGACCACGACGGCCTTGACTGCCGGGCTGTAGACGGTCGGACACTGCACGATCGACTCGTCCGCGCCCCAGGCGACGCGGGAGATGATCGCCGGCTTGGGAACAGGCCCGGTGGCCAACGTCGCGGGCGCAGTCGACAGGCCGTCCAGGCAACGCGGCCCGGTCACCGAGGTCGGCGACGGCGACGGGCTCGCGCTCTCGGCGGTGAACGCGGTGAGTTCGCTGCCCGCGGCGGGGGACCCGCCCGTCCCGGGGTCGACCAGGTCCAGACGCATCGACGCGGGCAGGGACCGTTTGCCGCTCACCCGGGCCTCGATACCGTCCGACGGGCCCACCCACAGCGGCTCGGTACTGCCGCGCATGCCTTTGCCCGAGCCGTCACGCCCCAAGTCGGGCGGCGTGTCAGCGATCTCGAGCCCGCGCCAGCCACTCCAGGTGCTGCTGCCGTCGGCATGCGTGCGGATCTCCACCTCGCCGCTGAGCCGCGCCTTGGCCGAGGGCCAGCTCACGGCCACCATCGAGAACTCCTCGGTGGTGGTCTGCTGCCGCTTACGCGCCGTCGCGGACGAACCCTCCAGGGCCAGGGTGCGGACGGCGGCGGGACGAACCTCGCGCTGCGAGTCCTCGGGCGAGGAAGTGGTGCCGATGGCCAGGGCGGCCAGCGCGCCGGAACCGATCAGCGCCGTGGCGAGGGAGGGCAGGACGATCCTGCGCATTCTTCGCTGCGGCAGCCGACGTCTGCCCAATCCTGTTTTCCTGCTGTTCGTCACAGATTCCCGTCCTGGTATCTCGGTGTACATGGTCTGCACCAACTCCAGCGCACCAGGCGCCACATCTGTCACATCCTGCTGGCGCCGCTCACGGTGGGCATCAGACGCACCCGTGACTGAATGCGGGATTTTAACGCCACATGCCGGGAGGTAACCGTCGTCATGAGGGTGACGATTGTCTCCCGGCACGAAGGTCTCAGCGTTGCTTGGGCGGGATTTCCGCGGTACAGGTGGCGCGTCCGTACGGGCCCGAGGCCGTGGCCATCTGGACATCTCTGCCGCGCAGGTCGACGCGGCAGGAGGCGTGGCCGCCCTTGGCGCCGAGCTGCACGGTCACTGTGGCAAGGCCGCTGGCGGGAGTGACGCGTGCGGCTGCGCGCCAAGGCAGTCGGGCCGTGGCTTCATGACCGAAGGCGGGCGTCTTGCTGGAGCCTGTCGTGAGGCTGGCGTGGTAGGTGATGTCGGCGGTGCCGGTCCCGGTGACGTGGTAGGCGATGGGTACGGAGTAGGACGGTCGTGTCTTGCCGTTCCCGCCCCAGGTGATGGCGATCCCAACGGCGAGCAGTGCGACGCCGACGATGCCGAGCAGCGTAGGGACGCCGACTCCCACCAGAAGGGAGATTCCGCGCGGGGCGGGGGTGTCTGTCGTGGCGGGCTCGCTGCCGTCCTCGGTCGAGACTCCCGTCGGCTTTGACGGTTCGGCGCCGGAGACTGGTGGCGCCGTATCGGCAGTGGTTTTGAACATGGTCATGGAAGTGGACTCCTGCAGGTGTGGTCAGGGGGCCAGGACGTCACCGATGTGGGCTCGGGCAGGAACGTTGAAGGTGCCGATGCCGGGGCCCGCACTGGAGGAGGCGAGGATGCCGGTGGCGCTGGAGTTGGCCATCAGGACCATGCCGTCGCCGGTGTTCTCGCCGCTGGCTCCGGCGGCCATGTCGGCGTAGCCGTCGCCGGTGGCATCCAGCAGCGCGGCGGCGGTGCCGAGCCGGTCGCCGGGTTCGGGGGCGCCGGCCATGTCGCCGGTGGCGTCGACGGTGGCGGAGCCCAGGGAGACGGAGCCGGTTCCGGTGAGGCCGGTGGCAGATCCCTTGAGGAGGAGGGTGGTACCGGCGTCGGCCTGGTTGACAGCGTTGAAGGTGAGGTCCTCTCCGGGGACTCCGGTGAGGACGTCGGCGTAACCGTCCTTGTTGGTGTCGCCGACCGCGACGGACGCGCCCATGTCGTCGCCCGTCTCGCCGGCGCCTGGCACGCCCGACGATTCCTGGTCCAGGGTCGTCTTCGAGGTGTCGGACAGGCCGGCGGTGGAGCCGTAGTAGGCGGTGACGCGGCCGCCGGTGACCGCCTTGGGCTGGCTGAAGTTCCCCCCTGAAGCTGGACAGGGTAGCCGCGTGATCGCTCACGCGCCTACTGATCGGTCGGAACGGATCGCCGCCTCAGACCAGCCGTCGGGCCGTCGCCCATCGCGTCAGCTCGTGCCGGTTCGACAGCTGGAGCTTCCGCAGCACCGCCGAGACATGCGACTCGACCGTCTTCACCGAGATGAACAGCTGCTTGGCGATCTCCTTGTACGCATAGCCACGCGCGATCAGCCGCAGCACCTCGCGCTCGCGCTGCGTCAGCCGGTCCAGGTCCTCGTCGACCGGCGGCGCGTCCGTCGAGGCGAACGCGTCGAGGACGAAGCCGGCCAGCCGGGGCGAGAACACCGCGTCGCCGTCCTGCACCCGGAAGACCGAGTCGACCAGGTCGGCCCCGGTGATCGTCTTGGTGACATAGCCGCGGGCGCCGCCCCGGATGACACCGATGACATCCTCGGCCGCGTCCGAGACGGACAGCGCCAGGAACCGCACCGGGTTCTCGACCGCGCCCATCAGCGGGGCGCAGCGGCGCAGCACCTCGACGCCGCCGCCGCCCGGCAGGTGCACGTCGAGGAGGACGACCTCGGGGCGGGTCGCCGTGATGACGGTGACCGCCTGGTCGACGTCGGCGGCCTCGCCGACGACCTCGACACCGGTCTCCTCGGTGCGGCCGATCTCGGCCTGGACTCCGGTGCGGAACATCCGGTGGTCGTCGACGAGCACGACCCGTACCCGGTGCTCCGGGCCCCCGGTCGTTTCGGTGGTCTCCGTCATTCGCTCGCCCTCTCCATCTCCAGCTCGACTTCCGTGCCCCCGCCGGGCACCGAACGCAGCCGCGCCGTACCGCCGTTGCGCTGCATCCGGCCGATGATTGATTCTCGTACGCCCATTCTGTCCCCCGGTACGGAATCCGGATCGAATCCCGGTCCGCGGTCCCGTACGGAGACGAAGACCGTGCGGCCCTCGACCTCCGCGTAGACCTGCACGGCGCCGCCCTCGCCACCGTACTTCGCGGCATTGACCATCGCCTCGCGTGCGGCCTGCATCTGCGCGGCGAGCTTCTCGTCGAGCGGGCAGTCGCCGACGACGACGACCTCCAGCGGGACGCCGTGCTTGTCCTCGACCTCGGCGGCGGCGCGTTTGACCGCTTCGGCGAGGGTCTCCGGTTCGTCGCCCTCGTCCTTGCCGGTGCCCTCGGGGTTGTACAGCCAGTTGCGCAACTCGCGTTCCTGGGCGCGGGCCAGTCTGCGGACCTCGTTGCCGTCGTCCGCGTTGCGCTGGATCAGGGTGAGGGTGTGCAGCACGGAGTCGTGGACGTGAGCCGCGACCTCGGCGCGTTCCTGTGCCCTGATGCGCATCAGGCGTTCCTCCGACAGGTCCTGGGTCATGCGGACCAGATAGGGACCCGCCAGCAGCGCGATGCCGGTGAGGACGGCGATCGCCGCCGTCAGGACATTGCCGAGCTGGGCCGCGGAGCCGCGTACCACCATGAACACGGCGAGTCCCAGGCCGACCAGGGCGACCCCCGCCAGCGCCCGGGCCAGATGCAGCACCCGGCGGCGGCTTCCGACCTCCATCCAGCGGGCCCGGCGGGCGTTGTCGGCCTGCCGCCACACCAGGACGGAGCCCGCGCCGATCAGCAGCGTCGGCCAGATGTAACGGTCGGCCTCGCTGCCCATGTCGACGTTGCCGACGAAGACGACGGCGCCTATGAGGAGCGCGAGGAGGGCGAACACCTGCCCCTTGTCGGGCTTGCGGAGCCTGCGCCGGCCGTCGGGGGCCGTCTCGAAGACGGAGCGCGGCGCGTCGACGCCGCCGACGCCGAGCGGGACGACAATCCAGAACACGGCGTAGAGCAGAGCCCCGAGGCCGTCCGCGAAAAACAGTCCGAGGAAGACGAACCGCACCCAGACGACGGGCAGCCCGAGATGTCCGGCGAGACCGCGTGCGACGCCGCCGAGCAGCCGCCCGTCGGCGCTGCGGTACAGCTTGCGCAGCGGTGGCTCCTCCGGGTCGGCGCTGAGGGAGCTTGCGGCTCGGGGTGTGGCGGTCGGCATGCCCCGATCGTCACATGGACGGGTGAGCGGCGGTATCAGGGTCTGCCCCCACTTCGACCCTGAGACGGGCAGGTCGCACCCGCCGCACGCCCCGCGACGGCGCCCTTCAGGGTCCGGGGGAACCAATATCAGGGATCGGCCAGGGTCGGCACGGGTCCCGTCGGCACCGGCCGCCCGTCACCATGGAGCCATGACCGTTCCCCAGGACGCCGCGCCCGGCGTCGCACCGCCGCCCGCGCCGAGACCGCAGCTGCAGCGCAGCTCGCGGCAGAAAGTGGTGGCCGGGGTGTGCGGCGGACTCGGCCGGTACTGCGACGTGGACCCGGTGATCTTCCGGATCGTGATCGGTGTGCTGTCGGTGACCGGTGGCGTCGGCCTGATCTTCTACGGCTTCGCGTGGCTGCTGCTCCCGCTGGAGGGCGAGGAGGAGAACGAGGCGCGCAGGCTGCTGTCCGGCCGGGTCGAGGGGGCGTCGCTGGTCGCGGTGCTGCTCGCGCTGATCGGCTGCGGGCTGTTCCTGTCCATGCTGGGCAACGGCAGCATGCTGGTGTTCAGCGCGATGCTGACGCTCGCCGTCATCGGCCTCAGCGTCTGGACGCAGCACCGCAGGACCGCCGCTCCCGAGGATCCGCTGCACCCGGCGGCCGCGCAGGCGGTGGCGGACGCCCCGCCGGAGGTGAAAGCCCCGCCGTCGCCGGGCAGCCCGTCCTGGTGGCGGGATCCGATCATCAAGGACGGCACGTCCGGGCCGGTGGGACCGGGGTATCTGTGGGGCCCGGCGGGTGCGGTGGCCGACAGTCCGCCGGTACCCCGCAGGGCGGCGGACACCCCGTACCGCGCACCCGAGCCGGCCCGGGCCGACCGGGGGCCGCGCTCGATCGGCGGCCCGGTCTTTCTGCTCGCCCTGATCGCGGGCGGTCTGGGCACGGGGCTGAGCTGGCACACGCATCCGTTCGGTACGAGCCTGCAGTTCGGCCTGGCCGCAGCGCTCGCCGTGTTCGGTGCGGGGATGCTGGTCAGCACCTTCCTCGGCAGGACCGGGTTCGGCACCGTCCTGCTGGCAATGATCACGGCGGCGCTGCTGGCGGGCGCGGCCTCGCTGCCGAAGGACATCGGCACCCATTGGGTACGGGAGGAATGGCGCCCGGCGTCGGTCGCCGCGGTCCAGCCGCGGTACGAGCTGGGCAGCGGTGTCGGCACACTCGACCTGTCGAAGGTGCCGGTCCCGAAGGGTGACACGGTCCGGACGCAGCTGGGGGTCGGCGCGGGCCGGGCGGTCGTCGTCGTACCGAAGGCGGTGACGCTCCGGGTGCGGGCGGACGCCGGGGTCGGCGACATCCGGCTGCCGGGCGATCCGCCGGGCGATGTGGACGTCAGCCCGTCGCGGAAGGAACACCGCACGATCGCCCCGCCCGCGGGCGTCACCCCGGCGGGCACGGTCGAGCTGGATCTGGAAGTCGGTATCGGACAGGTGGAGGTCATTCGTGCTGCGTCATGAGATCCGGCCGGGCCGGGCGGTCGCGGGCATCGCGATGCTCGCCCTCGCCGCCGGTTACGCGGCGGACGCGGCGGGCACCTGGGACGCCCCCTGGGTCTTCTTCTTCCCGGTGTTCTTCGGCGGCCTCTGGCTCGCCGCGACCACGACGTGGATCAGCTACCGTATCCGTCGCCGTCGCGACGCGAGGAAGGCATCCACGGAGAACGACGCGGCGCCGCCGAGCACCAGCGGCAGCCAGGCCATGAGGTAGGCCAGGTCGTTGCCGAAGTAGTACGGCTTGACCTGCCAGCTCACGGTCAGCCACAGACTCAGCGAGATCAGCGCCCCGCCGAGTGCGGCGAGCCGGGCCCACAGCCCGATCAGGGTGCCGATGCCGACGGCGATCTCACCGAGGGCGATGGCGTACCCGAAGGCTCCCGGGCTCTTCAGCGCGAGGTCGACGAGGGCCGGGATCGCGGCCGAGTCGCGCACCGCGTGCATCGTCTCGCCGATGGAGCCGGGGGCGGTGGCGCGGAAGAAGGCACTGTCCGTCAGTTTGTCGAGCCCGGCATAGAGAAAGGTGAAACCGAGAAAGATCCGCAGCGGCAGCAGGGCATGCTCCCGCGCCAGCTCCCGGATGCTTCTCACCTCGCCCAGACCTCGCGAATTCGTGCCATACACACGCATAAGACCCCGCCCTTCCGTCCCACGCATAAGACCCCGCCCTTCCGTCGACCCGTCACCAGACCATACGTACGCGGCGAACGGGCTGCTCACCTGCCCCGCGGTTCGATCAGACGCAAGCGGCGGCCGGGCGGGGAGGGACAGTCGATCGCATCTCAGACCGACCGGCAATGGGGGGCGGCGTCACGGGGCTGGGGCACGCACCTCGCGGCGTTGTCGTCCATCACCATGACTCCGCCATGGCTCAATCCTCCGCCTTGCGATGCACGCACCCCAGCCCCGCTCCTTCACCCACCCCCCCATTGCCGGTCGGTCTCAGTCCGTGACGTCGATCTCGACCCGGTTCGTTTCCACCCCGGCGGCCGTCACGACCTGTACGTCCACCAGTCCCGGTTCGACCTCCACCGGCACCGGCACGGTGAGCACGGTGTCCGCCGGGTTGGCGAAGCCGCCTGCCACCGGGACCAGCGGGACATGGACATGGACCCGGCCGATCCGGACGACCACCCGGGCCAGCCGGTCCGGGGCCCCGGCGCCGGGCGGTACGAAACCTGCGCCGCGGATCTCGATGTCGTCGCCGGTACGGATCGGCGCGTCCAGATCCCCGGGCTCCCGGGCCCGTACGACGGACAGCACGACCGGACGCCCACCCTCCGTGTACTTGCCCGCGAAGTACGTCACCGCGGAGACGGCCACCAGTAGGGCCAGCCCCCAGGGCAGATCGGGCAGTTGCTCGGGCCGGCGGGCCAGCCGGACCACGGCGAAGAGTACGGCGACGGCGCTCACCAGCACGTACTGCACGTCGGTGAAACTGCCCCGCCCGGAGTCGTCGGTCAGCAGATCGGCGGCGCGCGGCCGGTCGGCGCGCAGCTTCTGCAAACGCCCGGCGAGGGCGCGTACGGTCACCACCCGGCGCACAACCACGGCAATGGTGCAGACCAGCGCCAGCGCGGTCAGCACCCCGGCGCCACGCGCCAGCTCCAGACCGTCGATCAGCGCGTCGCGCTCCGCATGGCCGGAGGCGCCCGCCAGCTGGAATGCGAGGACGAGTACGGAGAAGACGGCGAGCAGCACCCAGGCCACGGCGACCGCACGGGAGGTGGAGAGCCGGTTGTCCTCGCCGATCAGCGGGGCGAGCACGCCGCCGCGGGCCCGGTGGAAGCGGGCGGCGCCGGTCAGCAGCCCGGCGGTGACGAGCGCGGCGACCAGACCGGCGGTACGGGCCGTCGACCAGCCCGCACCGATGGCGGTGCCTGCCTCGCCGATGGCGAGCAGGGCGACGCCTCCCCAGACGACGGTCAGGGTGCGCACCCACACCTGGTGAAGCCAGGCGTCGCCGGCCTCCCGGCTGCGCTCGGCGACCGTACGGGCCGACTCGGTCAGCTCGTCGGAGACCCACTGGCGGGTCGCGGACGCGGACTGGGCGACACCGGTCGGCAGCCCCTGGCCCGCGGCGAGTCCGTCCCGCTTGGCCAGGAAGGCGGCCACCGCGCGCCGGTGTCCCTCGCGCGCTCCGTGCGGGCAGTCGCCGCACGTGCAGCCACCGCCGTGAGCGCCTTGTCGTGCCTCGTCCAACGCCACGGAGAACGCCGCCCTTTCCCGCCCACGTACTGCCAACTGACCACCGATTGCTGCGAATTGTGCCGTACGGGACGGGCCGGGCCCGCATCGGGGCCGCCGGGACGCGCGGATCGTCAGAATGTTCGGGAGATCCTCTTCCACAGCGGCTGGTAGTTGATCCAGGCCACCAGATCGCTGCCGAGCTGTTCGCGGGTGACCACCGCCTCCCGGTGCTCGATCAGAACCGGCTTCCCGGCCGCCCGCGCGGTCAGCTGCACCTGGCAGGAACGCTCCATCGTGACGAACCACCAGGCAGCCGCGTCCACCGAGTCGCCGACCGTCAGCAGCCCGTGGTTGCGCAGGATGATCGCCTTGCGGGGACCGAGCGCGGCCGCGATCCGTCGCCCTTCCTCCTCGTCGACGACGACCCCGGTGTAGGCCTGGTAGACCGCGTGGTCCTCGTAGAAGGCGCAGGACTCCTGGGTGATCGGCTCGATGAACTCACCGAGCGCGGACAGCGCCCGCCCGTGCAGGGAGTGCGTGTGCGCGACGGCGACGACGTCCGGGCGGGCCCGGTGCACCTGGGCATGGACGGCGAACGCCGCCTGATTGACGTGGTGGCGCCCCTCGACGACCTGCCCGTCGCCGTTGACCAGGATCAGCTCGTCCGGCAGGAGTCCGTCGAAGGGGGCGCCGAACGGGTTGACCCAGAAGCAGTCGGCGAACTCCGGGTCGCGCGCGGTGAGGTGACCGGAGACCCCGTCCTCGTACCCGTACTCACCGAACAGCCGCAACGCCCCGGCCAGCCGCTCCTTGCGGTGCGCGCGTTCCTCGCCGACCGACTCGTGGACGGGCGGCATCGCGAACTGCAGCTGTTCGACGGGGATCGGCGTGGGCTCGGGCATGGCGACTCCTCGGGGCTCCCAGGGCATTCGGCTCGGAAGGTACCGCCGGTCACCGCAGGTGGCCAGAGCGATCACGTACCGATTCATGCACCGGTCCGGGTACGGGTTCGGGGCCCCTTTCAGGCGCTGAGCACGAGGTAGGCGAGGCCGAGTGTTCCCCGGTAGCCCCCGTAGTAGCCGGTGCGCCGGTCGTCGACTGTTGCGACGACACCGTCGTGCAGCGGATGCCCCGGATGGGCCAGCGCCCAGCGCTCGCCCCTCCCGATGTTGGCGTTCGCCTCGAAGAGGTCCCATTCACGCTGGTCGGCGACGGTCACCTGGAGCGGCCGCAGCCCGACGGCCTCGGCCTGCCGGATCAGCTCGAGCAGCGAACCGAAGTCCCCCGGCTCAGCCCCCAGCCCGGCCAGCGCCCGCTCGGACGGCTCGCGCTCCCAGAACCCTTCCCCGAACAGCACCCGCCCGCCGGGCCGCACGGCCGCCCGCAGCGCCTTCAGTGCCTCGCAGGTGGACCCGGGCCAGGCATGCGAGGCCCCGATGGACACCGCCAGGTCGTAACCGTCGTCCGCCCACTCGGCGGCAGGCGTCCGATGGAACCGTACGCGCTCCGCGAGCCCCCGCTCCCCGGCGAGCGCCTGCCCCCGCGCCACGGCCTCGGGATCGGTCTCGACGCCGTCCCCGGTACTCCCGGGCGCCGACTCCACCAGCCTCATCAGCAGCTCGCCCCAGCCGCTGCCGAGGTCCACGATCCGCGCCCCGGGCCCGGGAGCGCAGGCATCGACGAGCTGAACGGCATGCTCCTCGGAGAGCGGGGTGTTCCAGGTCAGGCGGTCGTTGTGGGCGGCGGACATCAGGGCGCGGATCTCATCGGCAGACATGAGGGCGAAGCCTGGCACAGATACCGGGAGCGGTTCACCCCAATTTTTTACGGGCGGCGGCGGTTGATCGCAGTGAGGTCGATCTCGATAGGGAAGGGCACGTCCAGCTTCAGCTTGTTGTGGTGGATGCCGGTGGCCACGTAAGCCCTGAGCGCGGGATCGAGTTCGTAGACGTACACGACCGGCAGGCCCTGGTTCTGCTCCACCCGCCAGAAGTACCGCACGCCTGCGGCGGCGTACTTGCGGGGCTTGACCTCACGGTCCCTGTCTTCCGATTCCTCAGAGACGACCTCCACGGCCAGAATGACGTCCTCCGGCCGGAGCCACGTATCTTTCGGACCGGTATCGGCCCCGAGAGGAACCACGAGCACGTCCGGCTCAGGTCGGTTCCGCTTGTTCAGCCTGATGCTGAATTCCCGGAAGACATCGAGATCGTCCGGGGCCTGGTCAAGAAGTGCGTTTTCCAGCAGACGCATGGTTCGCATATGAAACTTGGTCTGCGGACTCATGAAAACGAGGCTCCCGTCGATCAACTCCGTGCGCCTTGGCAGGTTCGGCAGCCGGTCGAGGTCGTCAGCCGTCCAGCCGCCGGGCGGGGGGACCGGATAGTTGTACTTCTCGTCCAACTCGAACTCGGGTGCGGCGCTCATGATTGCTCCCATGGGAGTGAGTCTCGTCTCTTGAGCCAGCGTACCCAGCGGATACGGCAATGCCGCCGCTCGGACGAATGAGCGACGGCATCACGTTGACCCTGCGGGGAGGGTTACTCCCACTCGATGGTGCCCGGCGGCTTGCTCGTCACGTCGAGGACGACGCGGTTGACGTCGGCGACCTCGTTGGTGATGCGGGTGGAGATCTTCGCCAGGACCTCGTACGGCAGGCGCGACCAGTCGGCCGTCATCGCGTCCTCGGAGGAGACGGGGCGCAGCACGATCGGGTGGCCGTAGGTGCGGCCGTCGCCCTGGACGCCGACCGAGCGGACATCGGCCAGGAGGACCACCGGGCACTGCCAGATGTCGCGGTCGAGTCCGGCCGCGGTCAGCTCCTCGCGGGCGATGGCGTCGGCCTCGCGGAGCAGGTCGAGCCGGCCCTTGGTGACCTCGCCGACGATCCGGATACCGAGACCGGGGCCGGGGAAGGGCTGGCGCTGGACGATCTCCTCCGGCAGGCCGAGCTCCTGGCCGACCATCCGGACCTCGTCCTTGAACAGCTGGCGCAGCGGCTCGACGAGCTGGAACTCGATGTCGTCGGGGAGGCCGCCCACGTTGTGGTGGGACTTGATGTTGGCGGTGCCGGTGCCGCCGCCGGACTCGACGACGTCCGGGTAGAGCGTGCCCTGCACGAGGAACGCGACGTCCTCGCCGGCCGCGCCCGCCTCGGCGACGAGTTCGGCCTGTGCCTGCTCGAAGACGCGGATGAACTCGCGGCCGATGATCTTCCGCTTCTGCTCGGGATCGGAGACCCCGGCCAGCGCGTTCAGGAACCGCTCCTCGGCGTCGACGACCTTCAGCTGGACGCCGGTGGCGGCCACGAAGTCCTTCTCGACCTGCTCGGTCTCGCCCTTGCGCATCAGACCGTGATCCACGTACACGCAGGTCAGCTGGGAGCCGATGGCCTTCTGAACGAGGGCTGCGGCGACCGCGGAGTCCACACCGCCGGAGAGGCCGCAGATGGCGCGCTTGGTGCCGACCTGCTCACGGATCAGCGCGATCTGCTCCTCGACGACGTTCGTCGTGGTCCAGGTCGGCTCGATGCCCGCGCCGCGGTAGAGGAAGTGCTCCAGGACCTGCTGGCCGTACGTGGAGTGCAGGACCTCGGGGTGGTACTGGACGCCGTAGAGCTTCTTCTCGTCGTTCTCGAAGGCGGCGACCGGTACGACGTCCGTGGACGCGGTGACGGTGAAGCCCTCGGGAGCGGCGGAGCAGGCGTCGCCGTGCGACATCCAGACGGACTGCTCGGCGGGCGTGCCCTCGAAGAGCGTGGAACCGGTCTTGGAGACCGTCAGCGGGGTGCGGCCGTACTCGCGGGCACCGTTGTCGTCGACGGTGCCGCCGAGCGTGGTGGCCATCAGCTGGAAGCCGTAGCACATACCGAAGACCGGGACCCCGGCCTCGAACAGCGAGCGGTCGAGACTGGGCGCGCCGTCCGCGTACACCGAGGAGGGGCCACCGGACAGGATGATCGCCCGGGGGTTCTTGGCCAGCATCTCGGCCACCGGCATCGTGGACGGGACGATCTCGCTGTAGACCCGGGCCTCACGGACGCGGCGGGCGATGAGCTGGGCGTACTGCGCGCCGAAATCGACGACAAGGACCACGTCGGGTGTGGTGTCGGGGGCGGCGGGGGGTGCTGCTGGCACGGGGGCGGCCTTCCGGCGTTGAGAGGGGGGTCGGTTCTGCCGATTCTACCGGGGTTGCGAGGGAGACGGACTTCTGCGTCTTCCGGGGTACGGGCCAAGACCCTCCGGGCGTCCGCCGGAGCGGAGTGCGCGGACCGAACCGTCGGTGGCGTCTCAGCATCCGGGCCGCGCGTTGGCCCATCGCCCGGCGCGGGTCCATACTGACGCCATGCATCAGCACACGACCTTCGTCTTTACCTATGGCATCCGGCCCGCCGGCTGCCATGGTCGTGCTGCTTGAGCAACTGACAAGCAACGTTCCAGGCGCCCCGGGCCGACAGGCCCGGGGCGTTCTGCGTTCGGGGTCCGACCGCCCCGGGGACCACATCCCCCAGGAGCCACACCATGAGCAACAGCACCGCCGCCGCCGCGAAGACCCTCATCGAGAAGACCGGTGCGAACACCGATGAGGCCGCCCGGCTGATCGGTGACGCCCGCGAGCGCATCGACGCCCTCGACGACCGGATCATCGGGCTCGTCCAGGAACGGATGGCCGTCTCGGCAGTCATTCAGGAGGCGCGGATCACCTCCGGCGGCCGCCGGGTCAGCCTCTCCCGCGAGATGGAGATCCTCGGCCAGTACCGAAAGGCGCTCGGCAAGCCCGGCACCTCGCTCGCCATGACGCTGCTGGAGCTGTGCCGCGGCCGCGTGTGACTCCCCGCAGGCCGGCCGCGTGCAACCACCCGCAGGCCGGGCGCGCGGCGGCCGGCCTGCGGGTGGTT
>NZ_JBSFYR010000115.1:0-19610 GCF_053599875.1 Streptomyces sp. NPDC005151
AACGCTCGGCTGGGAAACCCCAGCCGAGCGCCTGTCTAAACTGCTCGCAGCCTGATCAACCGACCACGTGTTGCAACGACCCCTCGAATTCGCCCATTCTCGGGGCCCTAGCTGGGCGGTGCGGTGTCCAGTATCAGGCGATGATGTTGACGTTGTACTTCTCGGTGTCCAGGATGCGCTGGTTCTTCACGAAGGCCCCGTACTTGCCGCCGGCGGACTGGTTGGCCTCCAAAGCGACGTGACCACGTATACACGGCTCATTGAAGGTGACCGGCTTGTCCGTACGAGCCTCGTAAATCATCCACTGGCCGTTCTGGAACAGCGGGACGATGTCGGCACACAGAGCACCATCGGTTCCCCCTTCGAACGAGCCGGCGAAGGGGAATTCGTCGCAGGAGTCATTCGGCACGTACTGCGGGAGCAGCACAAATGGGTCGCTGCTCTGGGATCCGCACGTGCGTGCCCGGTTGGCGTCATTCAGTCCGTCCGCCCGGCTAAGCGGGGCCCAGCCACGTAGGTTGGCCTGGGCGAAGCCGTAGGCAGCGGCGGCCGCCCCGTGATTGGGGTCAGAGAGCGAGTACTCCAGGGTGGCCCTCCTCTCGGGGATGACACAGCCAGGGGTGGTGAGCTCCGCATCGCATCGGATTTTCGCCTGGACTGGGCTGTCCCAGTTGACGTTGGGCTGAGTGGGGATGTTGCCCGTGGTGGTGACGTACATGTGGTACTTCGTCTGGAAGCTGTCCGACGCGCCAGAAGCGACGTTGCTGTTGTAGGTGACAGATCCGGACGCCTGCGCACCTACGCCCAGAGTCCTGGCACCCGTCCAGGGGCGGTTGCTGGGCGCGGAACAGGCCGAGGTGCAGGACACGTCGAAGGAGACGTTGAGGCTCGTCACCTGCCCGGTGACGGCGATCACCTTGACGGTGATCAGCTCGTTCCAGCTCACGTTAGTGGCGCTGAGGTCCATGCTGCTCTTCACGTCCATCAGGCCGGTACCCAAGACCGCGCCCTTGTCATTCCACAGCGTGTAGGTGACCTCCTGACCGTTCAGACACATGCCGCCGGTCCGGGTCCAGGTCCAGTAGCCCGGCTGAGTAATGTCGCAGGCTTCGGCGTCAGCGGTCTGTTCGGCAGTCCACGCAGTAGCGGTGCGGCTTGCCGCCAGCGGCCTGGTCTCGACACACGCCATGGCCGCACCGCCAAGGGCGGCCCGCGCGGAGGACTGGATGGGGGAGCACGACTTTCCGGTGCCGATCTTCACTTGGCCCTGCTCCGATTCCGGGGCTGGGAGGTCGGCGGCCTTGATCGTGCCAAGCGCCTGATGCCCGGGAGTATCGGCTGCGGTAGCACTACCAGTGACAGCAAAGGACACGGCGGCTGCCAGCGAGGCAGCCGCCGCGATTATGCGCTGTGTGCGCCTCATCAACTTCCTTCCGTTGAACGGACATGCACGGCGTGCACACGTTTGCGTGCACGCCGTGCAGGACCGTAACGGGGGAGTCGCATGCGTACCGAACTTGATCGAAAAGTTGGCGCTCGAAGATCAGTTCTTGGCTTGTGCGGCACTCTTGCGATTGGCGTGGCTGCTGTGCACTTGGCGCCCCTGAGTGTCGACAAACGAACGTCTGCCGACACTTCGGCCCGTGATCACGAACCCGCAGGTGGGCCCTGTCGACAACTCGCGTCGGAAATCAACGTCGGAGAACGGCTCTTCGGGTAGATTTCGACAATGCTCATCGGCTACTGCCGCACATCGACGGCCGACCAGAATCTCGATCATCAGATTGACGCGCTTCTCCGCCACGGCGTCGACCGCGACAACATCCACGTCGACGTCGCCAGCGGCGCGAAGGCGTCCCGCCCAAAGCTGGACCTCGTCATGCAGCTGCTGCGCGTGGGTGACACGCTGAAGGTCACCCGGCTCGACCGGCTTTCCCGCTCCGTGCTGCACCTGGTGACGCTCGGCGCCGAACTGCGCGAGCGCGGCATCGGGCTGCACGTCATCGAGCAGGGCATCGACACCTCCACGATGGAGGGCCGGGCGATGTTCGGGATGCTGTCCGTGCTCGCCGAGCTCCAGCGTGAACTCATCGTGGCGAACACCAACGACGGCCTCGCCTCCGCGCGGGCCCGGGGTCGTGTCGGCGGGCGCCGGCCGCGCCTCACCCTCGACCAGGCCGCGCTCGCCCAACGGCTCTATGACGAGCGGGAGAAGACCGTCCAGCAGATCGCCGACATGTTCGGCGTGCCCCGGTCGACGGTGTACGGCCACCTCGACAGGACCAAGACCGTCCCTCGCCAGCCGAAGAAAGCCGTCGCCACGAAGCCCTGAAAGCTACCGGTTGGTCATTTGTTCCCTGGTGTCTGAGCTAGGACTCCGGGACCGAGAAGCGGGATGAGCGGCATCGACTCCAGTAGAGCAACCCAGAACATTACCGAGCGCTACCTTGCCCCTGGTAACAACTTCCTTGCTCGCGACGCGGACAGCCATAGCGATTACTCAGTGTTACTTGTCGGGTGGCCGTAGCTATACGAGAACTGGGCCGTTCCCGGCGGATCGGGTGGCTGATGGGCAGCCCGGTGGCCGGCAGGGTCGGAGTGGCCGTGCCGGTGCGCGGGCGTATGGGGCCTGGAGGGTAGGAGCGGTGGTGTCCGCGTACGTGTGGAAGTGCAGAGCCGCGTACGGGTGAACGTGCAGAGGAATGTGGTGTGTCTGCGTATCGTTTCGAGGACGCTACTGCCTGACCGGTGACCGAGGTGGAGGGCGGCGTCGCCTGATCAGCGCTCCGCCCGTCACTTCAGCTCCGCAGAGACTCAGACACCTGCCTTACCGATCGGCGCATACAAACCCGGGTCGACGGATCGAGGCCGAACGCGACCTCAGCATCCAGAACCGCCCGCAGCCCAGCAGTGATCTGCGCGGCCTCCACCTCGCGGAAGCCCAAGCGCCGGTAGTAGGGAGCGTTCCATGGAACCGTCCGAAACGTTGACAGGGTGAGCGCGGGCAGGCCCATGTCGGCCGCCCAGCAGGCAACGTGATCAATCAGCCTGCGACCCAAGCCTCGGCCAGCAACAACTGGGTGAACGCTCACCTGCTCTATATGGGCGCAGCCGTCGACCAGCTCGACAATCACGAACCCCATCGGACTGCCTGCGTGGTCCACACCAACCCACGCGTGTCCGAGGCGCTGGTATGTGGCCAATTCCTCGACCGTCAGCGGCGGGTTGTCGGCAATCTCGGCCATGCCGATACCCCGAAATGCTTCTCCTGCCGCCAGCTGGAGGTCTGCCAGACGCTCCAGATCAGCCCGCTCGGCAAGGCGTATCCGTAGTGCGTCGGTCCCTGTCGTCTGCATGAGTGGCGACTCAACCACTCCAAGACCGCCTGAGTCCACCGTTTCGGTCGGAATCTGCGGGATGTCCGCCCTTCAGCGACGAGCACCCGCCAGGAGGCTGGCTCACTCTGCACGTTCATCTGTACATGGCTCTGCATTTTCGTGAGTAGGCCGACAGGTGGAGTCGTCAGGCGGCGAGACCGACATCGCCCGGGGTGCGTGCTTCGTAGAGAGCCCCGGTGCGGATCATCGCGTGGATGACGTTCACGCGCTGGCGGGCCAGGCGCAGGATCGCCTGGGTGTGGGTCTTGCCGCGTGCGCGTTGCCGGTCGTAGTAGATCCGGGAGGACCGGTCGGACTTGCAGCCGATCGCGGCGAACGCGGCCTGGAACAGGGCGCGTTTGAGGAGCCGGTTACCGCGGTGGGGTGCGTGCTCGCCGCGGATGGAGGTGCCCGAGGACTTCGTGGCGGGCGCGAGCCCGGCGTAGGAGGCGAGGTGTCCGGCGGTGGGGAAAGCGGTGCCGTCACCGATCGCGACGATCACGGCGGCCGTGGTCCTGACGCCCAGGCCGGGCAGGGAGGTCAGGAGGTGGAAAAGAGGGAGGGCCTCCAGCAGGGCGGCGATCTCCTGCTCGGCCTGGCGGCGCTGGGTGTGGGCGGCGGCGAGCTGGGCGGCCAGACCCGGCACGATCAGCGCGCTGGCCTCGGTGCCCGGAACGATCACGGTCTGCTCGGCGAGCGCGTCGAAGATCTCTGCGGTCAGGTGGTGGGCCTTGCGCGAACCGTGCACCTTGAGCAGGGCCTCGCAGCGGGCACGGCCCAGCTTCTTCAGCCTGGCCGGGGAGCCGTGCTGTTCAAGGAGGGCCAGGATGTAGGGGTAGCCCAGGCGGGGGCCGACCACCCTTTCGAGGGTGGGGTGGATCTGGGAGAGCAGGCCGCGCAGCCGGTTGGAGGTGCGATTGACCTCGCCGGCCAGGTCGTTGTCGTAGCCGGTGAGCATGGTCAGCTCGGCCAGCGCCTCGTCGTCGCGGTCCACCGCGCGCAGGGTGTGCGGCATGGAGCGGGCGGTATCGGCGATCACGAAGGCATCGCGGGCGTCGGTCTTGGCTTCGCCCGGGTAGAGGTCGGCGGCCCGGCGCATCGACAGTCCGGGCAGGTAGGCGACCCGGCAGCCGGTCACGCGGGCCACCGTCAGCGGCAGCGCACCGATGTTGGCGACCTGGTCCACGATCACCAGGACGGTGCCGAACTTGCCTCTGAGCTTGTCGAACAACTCCCGCAGCCGGGCCTCGGTGTTGGGCAGTCTCTTGTCGTGGACGGTCTTGCCCTGCTCGGTCAGGCCATGGGCGTGATGGAACTCCTTGCCCAGGTCCAGGCCGAGGAAGAGACCTATGTCGGAGATGTCGACAGCGATGTCGGCCATGCGCAGTGCCTTGCCCCTCTTCGGTCGTGCACGTTCGCATCCGTCCCGGCCGTCCCTGCGGCACCACACGCCGGCAACCACGTTACGCAGACATCCCACCCGTCAGCAGTCCGGCGTTGCACCGGACCAGGCAGTCGTCAGGCCCCTCATCAGCGGTCAAGCGGTGCCCCGAAGCCCGGCGGCAACACCCCCCAGGTCATCCGTACGACAGGGGGCACACAGCCATACCGGGCCCGGGGGCCAGGCGCCCCATTTCGGGGCCACAGAAAAGGTAACGTGGGGGGGGCTCAATTGATGTCTGCGGTCCGGTCGGAGCGTACGGAGGCACGTGGCGCACCGCCGCGCACCGCGTCCGCCGCCGCGAAAAGTTCCGCGGGCCGGACTCCGCCGAACGATGCCACCAGATGCCCGTCCGGCCTGATCAGCAGCACGGTATGGGCCGGGGCACCCGGGTAGGCCTCGGTCACCAGCAGCTCCCCCCTCACCGGCAGGGCGTCGACCGACTCGACGAGCCGGGGCATCACCCCCGCGGTCAACCAGTGGCGCCGGTCCCACACCCCGGTCCCCGGAGCGACCAGCACGACCAGCAGACGGCCCCGCCCCAGCCGCTCGCGCAGCCGTACGGACGTGCCGTCGGGCGCCGTCACCCGTACATCGTCGACCGGTGCGCCCGGGGGCGTACCCACCGATGTGTGCGCCTCGGCGTACGCAGGCGCAAGGGGGGAGTGCGAGTACGAGGGGGGCGCACCCAGTGGGCCGCACCCCAGGTGACCGTCGGCGAGCAGTGAATCGTGCCCCCGTGCGCTCCCGGGGACGATGCTCCGTAGCCCTCCGCCGCCGCGCAGTATCGGCAGCGACTGGTCCGCCGCGCGCAGACGGGAGGCGACCGCTGCCCGGCGCTCCGCCTGGTAGCTGTCGAGCAGGACGTCGGAGGTGCCGTGATGCCAGGCCTGCGCCAGCTTCCAGGCCAGGTTCTCGGCGTCCCGCAGTCCTTCGTCGAGCCCCTGCGTACCGAGTGCACCGAGCAGATGGGCGGCGTCCCCGGCAAGGAAGGCCCGCTGGACCCGCCAGCGCAGGGCCAGCCGGTGATGCAGCGTGTACACGCCCGTGTCCAGCAGTTCGTACGGCGGGGTCTCGCCGCCGCACCAGCCCGCGAGAGTGTCCCGCACCCGGGTGATCAGGGCGTCGGGGGTGACGAGTTCACCGCGTGGCGGGAGCAGCCAGTCCAGCCGCCACGCACCGTCCGGCAGCGGGCGCGCGGTGACCTCGGCGCCTCCGGTGCGCCACGGCGGCAGCCGGTGCAGCACGGCCGCGCCGGGCCAGGGCAGTTCGGTGCGCAGCGCGGCGACAGCATGCCGCTCCACCGCTGTGCGTCCCGGGAACCGGATGTCCAGGAGCTTGCGGACGATGGATCTGGCGCCGTCGCAGCCGACCAGGTAACTCCCGTGCCACCAGGTCGAATCGGGCTCCCTGGTATGCACCGTGACCCCGGCCGGATCCTGCTCCAGGGTGTCGATCCGGCTGAGCGGCGCCATGTGCACCAGCTCCTGCCCGGCGACCGCAGCCCGCAGCCCGCGCATCAGGGCGTGCTGAGGCAGATGGAGCGGGGCTGGGAGCGGATCACCGTACGGCGAGTCCTCGCCGAGGCGCAGTTCGCGTACCAGCTGCTTGCCGCGCATGGAGCGCCAGCCCGTCCAGTGGGCGCCCTCGTTCCGGAGGGCCTTGCACCCGAGCCGCTCCACCAGGGCCGCGGTGTCCTCGCGCAGCACCACCGTCCGGGCGGGACGGGTCTCGTCCCGCCCCGGATCCTCGTCGAGGACGACGGAGGGGACGCCCTGCGCGGCGAGGGCGAGCGACAGCGTCAGGCCGACGGGCCCGGCGCCGACGACGATCACCGGGTCCACGGCGCGACTCCCTGGGCCCGTGCGGTCGAAGGGGTGGTGGCGGAAGCGGAGGCGGGGTCTCTGTCGGCGGTCACAGAACGTATGCAACCCACTGCCGGTGCTTGCGTCAAGTGACAACCGAGCGCGGCGAGGGGCGCCGGTGCATGCACCGGCGCCCCTCGCGGGGAGAGCGTCGACGAACCGTCAGACGGCGCGTCCGTCATCGACTTTGAGCGCCGGCGCACCGATGGTCTCAAGACCGCCGCCGGGCGCGGCACCGACCACGGCGCCCGTGCTCTTCTTGCCGCGCCGCAGCCTTTTCTCCAGCCAGCTCGCGAACGAGGTGAGCGCGAAGTTCACCACGACGTAGAGCACGGCGACGATCGTGAAGCACGCGATGGTGTTCGCACCGTAGTTCGCGGCCATCGGACGGACCGAGGCCAGCAGCTCCGGGAAGGTCAGCACCGCGCCGCCGAGGGCGGTGTCCTTCACGATGACGACGAGCTGGCTGACGATCGCGGGCAGCATCGCGGTCACCGCCTGCGGCAGCAGCACGAACAGCATGATCTGGCCCTTGCGCATACCGATCGCCTTGGCCGCGTCCGTCTGGCCCTGCGGAAGGGAGTGGATACCGGCACGCACGATCTCGGCGAGCACCGAGGCGTTGTACAGGACCAGGCCGGTGACCACGGCGTACAGCGGACGTATATCCGTGTCGATGTTCGTGTACTCGGCGTACGCCGCGTTCGCCGTGATCATCAGGATCAGCACGGGGATGGCGCGGAAGAACTCCACGACCACGCCGGCCGGCGCCCGCACCCACCGGTGGTCCGAGAGCCTGCCGATCCCGAACAGGGCGCCGAGCGGCAGCGCGATGATCAGGGCGAAGAACGCCGCCTTGAGCGTGTTCTGGAGGCCCGGCCAGATGAACGTCTCCCAAGGCTGGGAGCTGGTGAAGAACGGCTTCCACTTGATCCAGTCGAGCTGGTGCTTGGAGGCCAGACCGTCGTACAGCCACCACACGACGGCAGCGGCGACGAGCAGAAACAGGACCGTGTACAGGATGTTGCGCTGCTTGGCGCGCGGCCCCTGGGCGTCATAGAGGACGGAAGTCATCGCTTCACCGCCACCTTCTTGCTCACCCAGCCGAGGATCAGGCCGGTCGGGAGGGTCAGACAGATGAATCCGAACGCGAAGACGGCGGAGATCAGGATCAGCTGCGCCTCCTTCTCGATCATGCCCTTCATCAGGTATGCGGCTTCGGCCACGCCGATCGCGGCGGCGACCGTGGTGTTCTTCGTGAGCGCGATCAGCACGCTTGCCAGCGGATTGACGACCGAGCGGAAGGCCTGCGGGAGGATGATCAGACGCAGCACCTGCGTGAAGCTCAGTCCGAGGGCGCGAGCCGCCTCCGCCTGGCCGACCGGCACGGTGTTGATGCCCGACCGGAGCGCCTCACAGACGAAGGCTGAGGTGTAGACGACCAGCGCGAGCACCGCGAGCCGGAAGTTGATGTCCGTGAAATCGCTGGCCCCGAGCTGGACGTTGAGCGTCTGGAAGAGACCCAGCGACGAGAAGACGATGATGACGGTCAGAGGGATGTTCCGGATGACGTTCACATAGGCGGTGGCGAAACCGCGCATCAGGGGGACCGGGCTGACCTTCATGCCGGCCAGCAGCGTTCCCCATATGAGGGAGCCGAGGGCGGAGTAGACGGCGAGTTGCACCGTCACCCAGAAAGCCCCCAGCAGGTCGTAACCTTCAAGAAAGTCGAACACGATCTCCCGCGCTTCCGCGTGTAGGAGGGCATGGCGCGCCGCCGTTCACGGACGGCGCGCCGGGTCAGCCCTGCTTCACTTGACGATGTTGCCGATCTTCGGGGCGGGCTCGTTCTTGTAGTTCGCCGGACCGAAGTTGTCCTTCACGGCCTTGTCCCAGGAACCGTCCGAGACCATCTTGGTGAGCGCGTCGTTGATCTTCTTCTTGAGGTCGGCGTCGCCCTTCTTCAGGCCGATGCCGTAGTTCTCGTTGCTCATCTGGAGGCCGGCCAGCTTGAACTTCCCCTGGAAGTCCTTCTGCGCCGCGTAACCGGCCAGGATGCTGTCGTCCGTGGTCAGCGCGTCGACAGCCTTGTTCTCCAGGCCCGTGAGGCACTCGGAGTAGGCGCCGTACTCCAGGAGCTGGGCCTTGGGCGCCAGCTTGTCGTGGACGTTCTGCGCCGAGGTCGAGCCGGCCACCGAGCAGAGCTTCTTGCTGTTCAGGTCGGCCGTGGACTTGAACGAGTCGTCGTCGGCACGGACCAGGATGTCCTGGTGCGCCAGCAGGTACGGGCCCGCGAAGTCGACCTTCTGCAGACGCTCGTCGTTGATCGAGTAGGAGGCGGCGATGAACTTGACGTCCCCGCGCTCGATCGCCGTCTCGCGGTCGGCGCTCTTGGTCTCCTTGAAGGTGATGTCCTTGGCGTCGTAACCGAGTTCCTTGGCGATGTACGTGGCGACGTCGACGTCGAAACCGGTGTACTTGCCGTCGGGCGTCTTCAGACCGATACCGGGCTGGTCGATCTTGATGCCGATGGCGATCTTCTTGCCGCCGCCCGCCGAGTCGCCGCCCTTGTCGTCGGAGGAGCCACAGGCGGTGGCGGTGAGAGCGAGCGCGAGCACGGCGGCCGACGCGGCGGTGACCTTACGAAGCTGCATGGTGAACTTCCCTAGAGTTGACGTGATGTGAGTGAACAGCTGATCCGGAATTCAGTGGTGCAGGATCTTCGAAAGGAAGTCCTTGGCCCGGTCACTGCGCGGGTTGCTGAAGAACTGGTCGGGCGTTGCCTCTTCGACGATCTTCCCGTCCGCCATGAAGACGACACGGTTGGCCGCCGAGCGCGCGAAGCCCATTTCGTGGGTGACGACGACCATGGTCATGCCGTCTCGGGCGAGCTGCTGCATGACTTCCAGCACCTCATTGATCATCTCCGGGTCGAGCGCGGACGTCGGCTCGTCGAAGAGCATGACCTTGGGGCCCATCGCCAACGCCCGTGCGATGGCCACACGTTGCTGCTGGCCTCCGGAGAGCTGCGAGGGGTACTTGTCGGCCTGCGTCGCCACGCCCACCCGGTCGAGCAGCGAACGCGCCTTCTCCTCGGCAGCCGTCTTGTCCGCCTTGCGGACCTTGAGCTGCCCCAGCATCACGTTTTCGAGCACCGTCTTGTGCGCGAAGAGATTGAACGACTGGAAGACCATGCCGACATCGGCACGCAGCCTGGCCAGCTCCTTGCCCTCCTGGGGCAACGGCTTGCCGTCGATCGATATCGCGCCCGAGTCGATCGTCTCCAAGCGGTTGATCGTGCGGCACAGCGTGGACTTTCCGGACCCGGAAGGTCCGATCACAACCACGACCTCGCCCCGGGCGATGGTCAGGTCGATGTCCTGGAGCACATGCAGCGCGCCGAAGTGCTTGTTGACGTTGCTCAGTACGACAAGGTCGTTCGCCGCGGGTACGGCATTCTCGGCGGCCTTGGTCACTGAAACTCCGCTCATCGGCTTTTTGCTCCGTCCTCCTCGGTTGGGAAGGACCTTAGTGACGCAGTGCGACCACCGTCATTACATCTGAGCGGAAATTGAGCATAACGATCCGGCCGCAACCGGACACTCCGCGTGAACGGGACGGCGGGAGAGGTACCGGGGGCGTACCGGGTGCATAACGGAAACCCCGATGTAAGGGGAGGGCCCTTGACTGGCGTACCGGTCATCGGAGTGGATGCCCTGGTACGTGATGACGTGAAACACCTCGGTACGGGGAAGTACCGAGAAGATGGACAGGCGCCGGGGAGTGCGGGAAGACCGCGCCACGAAGCGAAAGCGGAGAGGAAGGGGGGCCATGAGACTGCTGCTCGTCGAGGACGACAACCACGTGGCGGCCGCCCTGTCCGCGGTGCTTGCCCGGCACGGCTTCCAGGTCGTGCACGCGCGCAGCGGCGAGGAGGCCCTGAAGGCCCTGCTGCCGGCGGACACGGAGCCCTTCGGCGTCGTGCTCCTCGACCTCGGACTGCCCGACCAGGACGGTTACGAGGTCTGCGGGAAGATCCGCAAGCGCTGTTCCATCCCCGTGATCATGGTGACCGCGCGGGCCGATGTCCGGTCGAGGATCCACGGCCTGAACCTCGGAGCGGACGACTACGTGGTCAAGCCGTACGACACCGGTGAACTCCTCGCGCGTATCCACGCGGTCAGCAGGCGCAAATCGGCCGGCGAGGACACGGTGCCGACGCCCGTCGCGGCGCTGCGCCTGGGGCATGTCCACATCGAGCTGGCGACCCGCAGGGTCAGTGTCGACGGCGCCGAAGTCCAGCTCACCCGCAAGGAGTTCGATCTGCTCGCGCTCCTCGCCCAGCGCCCCGGTGTGGTGTTCCGTCGGGAGCAGATCATCAGCGAGGTGTGGCGCACGAGTTGGGAGGGAACGGGGCGCACACTCGAAGTGCATGTCGCGTCCCTGCGTTCCAAGCTGCGGCTGCCCGCACTGATCGAGACCGTGCGCGGGGTCGGCTACCGGCTCGTCGCCCCGTCCGCGTAAAGGCGTACGGCCCCGGTGCGTACCCGTCTCCTCCCTCTGCTCATCATCCTCATGGCGGCCGTGCTGCTCGCGCTGGGCTTTCCGCTGGCCGTCAGCGTGGCCGCCGCCCAGCAGCAGGGCGTCGTGATAGACCGCATCGACGACACGGCGCGCTTCGCCGCACTGGCCCAGTTCGTCGCGGAACCGACCGGGAGCAACGACGAACGGCGCCGCGTGCTCCAGTCGGAGCTGGAGATGTACGACTCGGTGTACGGAATCCGAGCCGGCGTCTTCTACCGGGACGACACCGCCATGGCGAAGGCACCGGCCGACTGGCAGCTCCCTGTCGAGGGGGCGGGCCGCGAGGCGTTCAGGGAGGCGCTCCTCGGGCGCCGCAGTCATGATCCGCCGCAGGTCTGGCCCTGGCAGCGCGGCCGGGTCGTCGTCGCCTCGCCCGTCGTACGGGACGGCGATGTGGTCGCTGTCGTCGTCCTCGACTCGCCCACCGGTGAGATGCGCACGCACACGCTGCGCGGCTGGCTGCTGATCGCAGCCGGCGAAGTGGTCGCGATGCTGGTGGCCGTCGGTGCCGCGATCCGGCTCACCGGCTGGGTCCTGCTGCCCGTCCAGACCCTGGACGCGGCAGCCCACGACATCGCCAGCGGCCGGATGCGGTCCCGGGTGGTGGCATCGGGGGGTCCCCCGGAACTCAGACGCCTGGCCCGTTCGTTCAACGAGATGGCCGACAACGTCGAGGAAGTGCTGGAGCAGCAGCGCGCTTTCGTTGCCGACGCCTCGCACCAACTGCGCAACCCCCTCGCCGCGCTGCTGCTGCGCATCGAGCTCCTCGCCCTCGAACTCCCCGAGGGGAACGAGGAGATCGCCTCCGTCCGCACGGAGGGAAAGCGCCTCGGGCAGGTCCTGGACGACCTGCTGGACCTGGCGCTGGCCGAGCATGCCGCGGCAGACCTCCAGCTCACCGACATCGGCGCGCTCACCGCGGAGCGGGTGGCTTCCTGGCGCCCGTTCGCAGAGGAGAACGGTGTACGGCTGACGGCCGGCGGGGCATCCGCCGTGACAGCCTGGGTGGACCCCATCGCGCTCTCCAGCGCCCTCGACGCCGTCATCGACAACGCGTGCAAGTTCACCCCCGCCGGTGAGGAGGTCCGTGTCACCGTCGCCGCCGGCCGCGACACCGTCACTGTGGCCGTCGCCGACCGCGGCCCGGGGCTGACCGATGAGGAGCTGGAGCGGATCGGCGACCGGTTCTGGCGCAGCGCCCAGCACCAGAACGTGCAGGGGTCAGGTCTCGGGCTCTCCATCTCCCACGCACTGCTCGCCGCGGGCGGTGGCTCTCTCTCCTACGCACCGCACGAGCCGCACGGACTGCGGGTGACGGTGGCGGTTCCGCGCAACGGTCCGAGCGACTGACTCCGGTACCGGGTGCCGCGGCGGCGCGCCCCGCCGGAGTACGTCAGGGCTTGACGGACCGGTAGTAGCGTCTGGCCCCGTCGTGCAGCTGCAGCGGATCGGTGTAGATCGCTGTCCGCAGGTCCACCAACTGCGCCGCATGCACCTCGCTTCCGATGCGGTCCCGGCTGTCGATCACCGTCCGGGTGAATGCCTCGGTCATCGCCGGATCCGTGCGGTCCGTGGTGACCAGCACGTTGGCGACGGCCACCGTCATGATGGCCGATCCCTGCGGGGCGCTGCGGTAGGCGTCGGCAGGCATCACGGCCGAGCGGTAGTAGCGAGTGGGGCCGCCCCCGGCCCGCAGCCGCTTGATCAGCGATGCCTCCAGGGGTACGAGCCTGATCGGGAAGCGGTCCGACAGCTCCTGCACAGCGGTGGTCGGCAGCCCGCCGGACCAGAAGAAGGCATCGAGAAGACCGTTCTGCAACTGCGCCGGCATCGTGTCGATCCCGGCCGGGACCGGAGTGATGCCGTGCGTCGGACCAAGACCCGCGGCGGTCATCAGCCGGTCGGCGACCAGCCGCACGCCCGAACCGTCCTGCCCCACCCCGACCCGCTTGCCGGCGAGATCCGAGACCGTCTGCACGTCCGAGTCCCGGGGCACCACCAGCTGGATGTAGTCGTCGTACAGCCGGACACAGCCGCGCAGCCGGTCGGCCCCCGCCTTGCCGTCCCGTAGATACGTGGCGATGGCATCGGTCGTGGCGATGGTGAAGTCGGCCTTCCCGGTCGCCACCCGCTCGATGTTCTGCTGGGAGCCCTCGCTGGTCTTCAGCCGTATCGAGACCTTGGGCAGGTCCTTGGCGAGCGCTCCCCTGAGCCGCTCGCCGTAGCGGTGGTAGACCCCGCTGCGTACCCCTGTGCTGAAGGTCAGCGATCCGCTCGGCGGCGGGTCCCCGAGCGGCAGCACCCACCACAGCAGCAGCCCGAGAACGACGGCAACGGCGGCGCCTCCCTGAAGGGTGCGTCGGCGGCCGATACGGGACAGTGCGTGGAGCATGGCGCGATCCTGCCAGCTCACTCCTCGTGATGGCCAGGGCCGGTCCTGTGGAAGAGAGGCCCTGGGTGTCCGTACGACCTCGTACCCTGGTGGACGAGATGAGCGAGGTAGAGGGTTTGAAAACGTACGAGGTGCGCACCTACGGGTGCCAGATGAACGTCCACGACTCCGAGCGGCTGTCGGGGCTGCTGGAGGGCGCGGGGTACGTACGTGCGCCCGAGGGCGCCGACGGTGACGCCGATGTCGTCGTCTTCAACACCTGCGCGGTGCGGGAGAACGCGGACAACAAGCTCTACGGCAATCTCGGCCGGCTTGCCCCGATGAAGACGAAGCGTCCCGGGATGCAGATCGCGGTCGGCGGCTGTCTGGCGCAGAAGGACCGCGACACGATCGTCCAGCGGGCCCCATGGGTCGACGTCGTTTTCGGAACGCACAACATCGGCAAGCTGCCGGTGCTTCTGGAGCGCGCCCGTATCCAGGAGGAGGCGCAGATCGAGATCGCCGAATCCCTGGAGGCCTTCCCCTCCACCCTCCCCACCCGCCGCGAGTCCGCCTACGCCGCGTGGGTCTCCATCTCCGTCGGCTGCAACAACACCTGCACCTTCTGCATCGTCCCGGCGCTGCGCGGCAAGGAGAAGGACCGCCGCACCGGCGACATCCTGGCCGAGATCGAGGCACTGGTCGCCGAGGGAGTCTCGGAGATCACCCTGCTCGGCCAGAACGTGAACGCGTACGGCTCCGACATCGGCGACCGCGAGGCCTTCTCCAAGCTGCTGCGCGCCTGCGGGAAGATCGAAGGCCTGGAGCGGGTCCGCTTCACCTCGCCGCACCCCCGCGACTTCACCGACGACGTGATCGCGGCGATGGCCGAGACGCCGAACGTCATGCCGCAGCTGCACATGCCGATGCAGTCGGGTTCGGACACGATCCTGAAGGCGATGCGGCGCTCGTACCGGCAGGAGCGGTTCCTCGGCATCATCGAGAAGGTGCGCGCCGCGATGCCGGACGCCGCCATCTCCACCGACATCATCGTGGGCTTCCCCGGTGAGACGGAGGAGGACTTCGAGCAGACCATGCACGCGGTCCGTCAGGCGCGCTTCGCCAACGCCTTCACCTTCCAGTACTCCAAGCGCCCCGGAACCCCGGCTGCCGGCATGGCGGGGCAGATCCCGAAGGAGGTCGTCCAGGAGCGGTACATGCGCCTGTCCGCCCTCCAGGAGGAGATCTCCTGGGACGAGAACAAGAAGCAGGTCGGCCGCACCCTGGAGATCATGGTCGCTGAGGGCGAGGGCCGTAAGGACGGCGCCACACACCGTCTCTCCGGCCGTGCTCCCGACAACCGCCTGGTCCACTTCACCAAGCCGGACGAGGACGTGCGCCCCGGCGATGTGGTGACGGTCGAGATCACCTACGCCGCCCCGCACCACCTGCTCGCCGAGGGCGCGCCGCTCGGTGTGAGGCGGACCCGGTCCGGGGACGCCTGGGAGAAGCGCACCGTCGCGGAGGCCGCCAAGCCGGCCGGAGTGATGCTCGGGCTGCCCGGCATCGGCGCCCCGGCGCCGTTGCCGCCCGCGGCTGCTCCCGGCTGCGGGTGCGACTGACCTCGTAGGGGAAGGGGGCACGGACCCGCAGCCGGTACGCCGGGTCGCGGACCCGTGGCCGGAACGGACGGGGGAAACAGGCGGAATCGGCTGACGCAGTACGCTGCCCAGCATGCTTGTCGCCGCAGCTGTCTGCCCCTGTCCGCCCGTGCTGGTACCCGAGGTTGCCGCCGGAGCCGCGCCCGAGCTCCTGGCCGCGAGGACCGCGTGCATCGATGCCCTGGGCGTGCTCGCCGCGGCCCGCCCCGACCTGCTGATCGTGATCGGGCCCGCGGATTCCGATGGCCGCGGGCCGCATCCCGAGGGGGCCCCGGGCTCCTTCAAGGGCTTCGGCGTCGATCTCGATGTCCGGCTCGGGCTCGGAGGAGACCCCGGCGCTGCGGCGGAGCGCCCGCTTCCGCCGTCCCTCTCCGTCGGCGCGTGGCTGCTTGCCCGTGCGAAGTGGGCGGACGCGCCGATCGAGGGTCTCGGCGTGGGGGAGACGCTCGAAGCCGGGCGCTGCGCGAGCACCGGACGGGAGCTGGCAGCCAGGGCCCGCCGCGTGGCCATGCTGGTGATGGGCGACGGCAGCGCCTGCCGCACAGTCAAGGCCCCCGGCTATCTGGACGAGCGCGCCCTCTCGTTCGACACGGAGGTGTCACGGGCCCTGGGCGCCGCGGACCTCGCCGTGCTGAGTGCGCTGGACGAGTCACTGGCGTACGAACTGAAGGCGGCGGGCCGGGCGCCGTGGCAGGTGCTGGCGGGCGCGGCGGAAGGGGCCGGGCTGAGCGGGCGGCTGCTCTACGAGGACGCTCCGTACGGCGTCGGATACATGGTCGCCACCTGGTCCTGAGACCGGATCCGGCTGGTCTCGGACCGGTTCGGAGAGTTTCCGGGCGAGGCACGCACGTGACGGCCGTGAAGCGATGCCGCCCCACGGCCGTCCACCGTGATCAGGTCGAGGTGCCGAGGTCAGGAAGCCGGTGGCGGCGTACCGCCCCCGCCCATGTGGGACAGACGGTCAATCGCATCCTTGGCCTTCTGCGAGCCGGACTCGATCTTGTCGCTGTACTTGCCCTTTGTCTTTTGATCGACCGTCCGTGCCGCCTTGTCGATCCCATGGTCGATCTTGTCCCCGTGCTGCTGCGCGAGGCCTCCGACCTTGTCCTTCGCCGGACTCAGCTTGGCCTTCAGACTCTCCATGAAGCCCATCGGACACCTTCCCTGCTGGGGGCTATGTGCGGGCGTTGTCTCCGGCCTCGTTGTCCGCCGCTTCGTCGGCCGACTGCTGCTTCGGGATTTCCACGCCCTCGGAGGACTCCGAACCGGTGGACGTCACCGACGTGTCCACCGTCGCCTCGGACGAGGCCGACGCGGCGACCTCGGCCGACGTCTCGACCGCTTCGGAGGAGGAACGGCGAAACCATGAAAAAACGCCCATATTTGCTCCATATTTTACTCGTGTGATCGAAATTCCGCGCCGCCCGGAGCGTCTCGTTGCGCCACTCGGACTCTCGTCCGTCAGCCCTCGTCGGGTCTTCGGCCATCCGACCGCCTGCCGGACGGGGGCCGGTCCGAACCGGCGCGCGAAACCTCGGAACGGCAAACGACTCCGGCTTCGTGCCGTCACGTAACCCGTTCGGGGAGAGGCTGGACATTTGCGAGACTGGGGCAGTGAGTAGTCCATCTCCCGCACCGCGGGTCATCGCCGTCGTCGGTCCCACTGCAGCCGGAAAGTCCGATCTGGGGGTATTCCTGGCCCAGCAGCTCGGTGGCGAAGTGGTCAACGCCGACTCCATGCAGCTCTACCGGGGGATGGATATCGGCACCGCGAAGCTGACGCTCGCCGAGCGCGGATCCGTACCCCACCGGCTGCTGGACATCTGGGACGTCACCGAGACGGCCAGCGTCGCCGAGTACCAGCGGCTGGCCCGAGCCGAGATCGACCGGCTGCTCGCCGAGGGCCGGACCCCGGTTCTGGTCGGCGGCTCCGGGCTGTACGTGAAGGGTGCGATCGACGCACTGGAATTCCCCGGCACGGACCCCGGCGTACGCGCCAGACTGGAACAGGAACTGGCGGAGCACGGTTCAGGGGCGTTGCACGGCCGACTCGCCGCCGCCGACCCCGAGGCGGGCCGGGCCATCCTGCCGAGCAACGGCCGCCGCATCGTCCGCGCCCTCGAAGTCATCGAGATCACCGGGAAGCCCTTCACGGCCAACCTCCCGGGTAACGAAGCTGTCTACGACGCGGTCCAGATCGGCGTCGACGTGGCCCGCCCCGAACTCGACGAACGCATCGCCCTCCGGGTTGACCGGATGTGGGAGGCAGGGCTCGTGGACGAGGTGCGGACTCTGGAGGCCCGCGGTCTGCGTGAGGGGCGCACCGCCTCCCGTGCGCTCGGCTATCAGCAGGTGCTTGGCGCACTGGCCAAGGAGTGCACGGAGGACGAGGCGCGCGCCGAGACGGTCCGCGCCACCAAACGCTTCGCGCGGCGTCAGGACTCCTGGTTCCGCCGCGACCCCCGCGTCCACTGGCTGAGCGGCGCCGCGGAGCACCGCGGGGAACTCCCGCACCGGGCGCTGGCGTTGGTCGAACGAGCGGTTACAGCCTGATCACGTGATGGCATCGGGAAGCCCTGCCCGTCATTAAGGCGACCGGGAGCGTGCCATCATCGAGCATCGATCGACCAGTGGAGTCCGAGTTGGGAGGGCGCGTGGCGATGGAGGCCGGCCCTCGCGACACAGAACAAGACGCACCGGACACGCAGCACGAGGCGGGACGCCTGAGCCCTGACGGGCCCGACGAGCCCCAAGTGACCCCCGAGGTCGAGGTCGAGCTGCGGCCCGCGCGCCGTCTGAGGATCTGGCAGCTCGCTCCGATCGTCATGCTTGCCGCGGTCGGTTCTCTGATGTTCGCCTTCCCGCTCGCCTTCGAGTTCGGCGACGGGGGCGCGGTCGTCGCCATGCTCGGTCTGCTGATCAGCGGCTGCGCCGCGGGCTGGGGGATGATGGCCGCCCGCCGTGTCGGCCACACCTGGCCGGGCCTGTCGGCCCGGGGCTCGGGGGAGCGCCCCGACTGGCGTGTGATCGCCCTGTACGTGGCCGTGTGCGGCGCACTGGTCGCGCTGGCCATCTGGCGCGTGGCGCGACTGCGCTGAGTCCGGGCTCGCGCCCGGCCCGCCCGTCATCTGTCCACAGCCGCGCCCGTCCACCGTTCGGCCCGGCTTCGTCCGCTGTCGGCGGCCTCGTACAGTTGCCCTGTGAGCACCTCGCAGATCGCCTTCCTCAAGGGTCATGGCACTGAGAACGACTTCGTGATCGTTCCCGACCCGGACAACACCGTCGACCTGCCCGCATCCGTCGTCGCCCGGCTCTGCGACCGGCGGGCCGGTATCGGCGGTGACGGGCTGCTGCACGTCGTGCGGTCCGCCGCACATCCCGAGGCGCGGACCATGGCGGCCGACGCCGAGTGGTTCATGGACTACCGCAATGCCGACGGCTCGATCGCCGAGATGTGCGGCAACGGCGTGCGGGTGTTCGCCCACTATCTGCAGCGCGCCGGACTGGTCGAGGAGGGCGACCTCGCGGTCGCGACCCGCGGCGGCGTGAAGAAGGTCCACCTCGCCAAGGGCGGCGACATCACGGTCTCCATGGGGCGCGCCCAGCTTCCCGAGGACGGCGTCACGGTCACCGTGGACGGCCGCAGCTGGGACGCCCGCAACGTGAACATGGGCAACCCGCACGCGGTGGCCTTCGTCGACGACCTGGCACACGCGGGCAAGCTGTTCTCCGTACCGCCGTTCAGCCCTGCCGCCGTCTACCCCGACGGCGTCAACATCGAGTTCGTCGTGGACCGCGGACCGCGCCATGTGGCGATGCGGGTCCACGAGCGCGGTTCCGGCGAGACCCGCTCCTGTGGCACCGGCGCCTGCGCCGTGGCCGTCGCCGCCGCCCGCAGGGACGGCGCGGACCCCGCCGAGACCGGTACCCCGGTCAAGTACACCGTCGATCTGCCGGGCGGCACCCTTGTGATCACCGAGCGGCCGGACGGCGAGATCGAGATGACCGGAGCCGCTGTCATCGTCGCCGAGGGCAAGATCGATCCGGCCTGGCTCGAAACGGTGACCGGCTAGTTCCGTACTTCGCGGGTAGCTCGTTCAGGTCTGTGGCCAGCGGGGTTGTGTGGGTTCCAGGCCGCGGAGGTCGAGTAGGTGGAGCTGGATGCCCCGGGTGATGGCGATGACGGGCGGGTCGGTGGCGTTGGTGACCCGTAGCTGCAGGTCGGACAGGTGGTAGAGGATCATGCGGCCGGTGGGCCGCACCTTCTGGTTGCCCGGATACAGTCCCTGCATCTTCTGGTCGCCCCCGAGT